>CAZVSW010000070.1:0-9832 GCA_964630005.1 uncultured Ruminococcus sp.
AAAAAACGCGACGGAAATTCCGCCGCGTTTTTTTATGCGTTGATTTTATTATATCTCGTTATCGAAAATGTAGCCGCGCCTCCCACTGCCGACGGAGCGTCGATTTCAGGGTGCAGGGAAGTGGTTATTGATGCATGAGGGTTGCGGCCTATGATATCGTTCAGGAGAGACAGATCCGCAGAGGTAATGATGCCGTTGCCGTTTATATCGGCGGCTTTTAAGACCGTATCGGAAAAATCTATGTCCGAACGCAGTTTTTTATAAAGAATGTCAGCGTCGTTTACCGTAACGATTCCGTCGCCGTCGAGGTCGCCGATTACGGAAATGTTGACGGATTCAAGCTCGGTGTTTCCGTTTTTGTAAACAAGCCGGCATCCAGTGGAGACCAAGCCGTCTTTGCGTATCATGCCGTCGGCGGTCATGACATAGAGAGCGCCGCTGTTATAGCTGAATTTTGAAACAAGGGTCTGCACGGATGTGTTTGCCGGAACGCCTCTCAGGCTGTTATTTTCCGGGTCGTATCTGTACGACGGATCGGTACATTTTATACTATCGCCGCTTATTGTGACGACATATTCCGCCGCAATATCCGTTCCGTCGATACGCGCTGTTATTTTTGATGTGCCGACCGAGACGGCGGTCACAATGCCTTCGGCAAGGACGATGCTATCGCCTTCGACTTCATATATTACGTTTCCGTCTGCGCCCGTGGGCATGATGGTCGTGACCAGATGCGCCGTATCTCCGGGCGAGAGGTGGTGGCGGGTCAGTCTTATGGAAATGCTTTCGGGTTCGTGCTTTACCGAAAAGGTTATAGAATGAACGATGCCCCACGGAAGCACTGCGGTGAGTTCATGTTCGCCGCCTGAGCTTGGCAGAAAAGAATTATCTACCGGATTGCCGTCAAGATAAAGCAGACCGTCTTCGCATTCGATCGCATCGCCATGTTTTACTGACGAGCCGTCGGTTATATTGAAGTTTGGCTCTGATGCAGGGTCGCCGCAGTATTTTATACGGCGTATCGAGTTGTTATATGCTATATAAACCGAGTCATCCGAACCTTTTACCGCCATGGTTACTCCCGAATAATTGTGGTTTATATACTGCTCGCCCGTTATGTCAAAAAGTCCTCTTGACGTCACGACAGCGCCGCCGGTAAGCGTATAAGCCGCGGCGTTGAACGCTGTAACAAAGCTCAGATCGCTGCCGTTTAAGAGATAGCTGCCCGCAATAAGATATTTGCCGTCACAGCTGAGTGCGCCACCGATGACCTGATCTGTCGTCGTCTTCAGAGCAAGCGACACCGCGTCGAACGCTGAAATATCAAATGCGGCTGCGACATAAAGCATACTGTCGTTTGCGGCAATGGATTCGGCATAGACCTGCGGAAGGATCATTTCGATATGCGTATTGCTCTGGTGGAGCGCGTAAAGCTTTGCCTCCGCGATCATATAAACGGTGTTTCTGTTTGCCGCGATCGCAGTTGGTCTGAACGGCACGTTTATATAACCGCGTTTTTCGCTCCATATATATTCCGAATCGGTGAAGCGTATGAAGAGCTCATCGCTGCTTAAAGCGAACTCTTCCGGGTAATAACGCAGAAACAGCGTATCGATATGTCTGAGGTCGTCCGCGTCATAAATGAATATGGCGTTGATACCGCTGTAGATCACATACAGCTTGTTTTGCGATACAGCCATGTCTATGACCCTGCGGTCTGATATATCAAGATAGCGCTCAAAGGGCGTGATATCATAGGAAAGGTCTTCCGCATCGCTCTGATAGTCGGCCGCGCCGAAGAAAGCGGCGGTGTCTTCAAAGAAGTACGAGCGTCTTACGCGCGTAAGGCTTCCGTCGGCAAACAGTACGTAATTATACATTCTGTCATAGGAAACGGAGCTGATATTCTTTTCATAAACACCTATAGGCGTGCCTTCGATGCCGGTCACATATTTCGGCGTTCCGATGAAATCGCCGTATATAGAGGCTGCGTCTGTTTTAGGATATTGAAGCAGACAGAGCGCATAAGAAAAATCGATCACACCGGTTTCACAGCAGATGTATTTGTCAGATGCGGCAATCGGTGCTCCACAGGGAAGCCCTGAAAGGCTTTTTTCTATCTTTCCGCTTACCTTCGAGTAATAGCGTAATATGCCGTTGCTGTCGGGCGAGTAGAGCAACAGATACGAACCCGTATCTATAATGCGTGTAATGGACATTTCGGTGTCGATCAACGCCTGCGGGTTTGAGGACGAAAGCGGCAGTTTATAAAAAACACCGCGAACATCGGTAAAATAGATATCGCCGTCAACTACCACAGCGGCGCTGAGTTCATAAGGGTGGGTATAGCTTTTCGTCGTTATCGGAAGCACCGAAAACATAGTCGCAATATCATAGCGGACAAAGCCTTTGTCATGAACCACGCAAAGATCGTCGCCGATGCACGCAACGTCAAGAACAGTGCCGGGGAGGAGGAGAAGACGTCCGTCTGAATTCATTTCGTCAAGCGGCATGACGAGCACACTTTTGCCGTCCCTGGCGGTGAACGCAGCAATGCCGCTCGCTTCGTTTGTATATATATCCGCGTCTGTTGTATAGGTGGATTCAAAGAGCTGAGGAGCGCGGTTTATTCTGAAGTGAATCTCTTTTTTTTCGCTTCCGCTGGAGTTTGACAGCTCTATGGTATAGTCGCCCGCTTGTGTAATGAAGATCTCGCGGTCAAAGGGCGTGCCGTTTAAGGTCGCACTGCCGTTTCCGGAAACGGTGATGCGAAGCGAACTGTCATATGTTTCGCCGTCTTCAACGCCGAATATGATCGGAAGCCCGGAGGGCAGCTCGAACTCCTTGACGGCGGTATTCCCGTTAGGTCCGACCAACGTAAACACGTGCTTACCGGAAAGAGAAAACCTGCCGCCGGAGGTATAGGGTATTCCGTCTATATTAGCCTTGCCTCTGTTGAAGGTAAAGATGCAATATGAGCCCATGTCGCGGTAGTTGTATTTGAGCTGTATGGTATCGAGAGTGAAATTTACGGTTCGTGTGCCGAAATTGTTTTTTACCACCAGCACATGCGAGCCGTGACTGTATACGCTGCCGCCGTCGGCAAAGCTTTCTCCGTCGAGCGTGGCAAATGTGCCTTCGAAGAAGATGTTGACTCTGTCGAAATATGTGGTCTTATCCGAAACGCCGTATATGACGGGCAGGCGGCAATTTTTAATTATCTCGCCGATGTTAAGCACGCCGTAGCCGGAGTATTCGCCTTTGGTAGCAGAGCCGCAGGAGTATTCCAAAATGCGTTCAAATGCGTCGGAGCTGAGTCTTCTTCCGGCATAGGCGTCGGCAAGCGCCGCCGCGGCAGATACATAAGCGGCGGAAAACGATGTGCCGTTATCATAAACTATTCCGCCCGAATTGCCGAGAAGGGTCAGAAATTCGCCGGGAGCAGCGATATCGACCATATCGTTATACTGCGAAAAACCGCAGATAACGCCGCTTTGGCTGACTGATGCAACGCTTATTACATTGTCGTATGACGCGGGGTAGGAATACTGCCCGGCAAAATCATGGCGGTCGCCTTCGTTTCCGGCGGCGGCAACCATAAGACAGCCTTTGCTGGCGGCGTAGTTTATCGCTTCTTCCTCGGCACGTATTCTTTCGTATCCGCCGAATGACATGTTGATGATATCAGCGCCTGCGTCTGCGGCCATATATATGGCGTCTATCATGTCGCTGGTTTTTATATCCTTGCCGTTTTCGGAAATTCGTATGGGGAGTATGGAGGCGCTCTGAGCGATTCCGGTAGCCGGCGTTACACCGGTTTTTGCGGCGATGATTCCGGCAACGCGCGTTCCGTGTCCGGAAGTATCTGTGTCAACTTTGACGTAATAGTTTGTAATATCAAATCCGTCGAGTATATTTGCGTCTGCGAGTGCAGGATGGCGGCGGTTGACGCCGCTGTCAAGCAGTGCTATGGTTACCTTGCTGATGTCGCCGATCGAGTCATAGGGAACAGAGGAGGCGTTTATGAAATCAAGCTCCCACTGAGATCTTTCTTCCGCCTGTGGCGGCGTATTGCTGTTCGCCGCAGTCCTGACGCAGTCCTTTTCGATGCTTTGTATAATATCGCTGTTTTTGTTGACAAAGAGCTCTGTTCCGCGCAGGTACACCAGAAACACAAGCTCGCTGCTATAGGCGAGCGGACGATAGTCATAGCCCGAAAGCGCTTCTGCCACACGGACTTTGTCGCCTTTGAAGGTGACGATATATCCGTCTCCGTCGTGCGGAGCATAGCTTGGTTTAGAGCTTTCGCTGCTGTTCTTGCCCGCGAGGACAGATCTTCTTACGCTGTCAAAATAAGCGAAAGGATCCCTGCTTTCCGCAACGATAACAACCCCCGTGCTTATGAGCAAGGCGGTGAGCATTATGGTTGACAGAAGAAAAGCAAGAATCCTTTTTAACATTTTCGAATTAACTCTCCTGACGGCGGAAGGAAAAACAACTGTTCACTGTTGAAAGCCAAGGTTACGAGAACCTCGAATATATGTTTTTCATTCCCAAAGAAAAGGTTTGATGCGAGCTGTCGCTGTATATAAAAAACGGCGGTTCGGTGATCATTCCGTCCTTGCCGCCCTTTTTTCCTTCAACAAGGACAAGGCACGGCGGTTTGTCGTACGAGGGATATATCATACGGAGCTTTTTCGGTCGTATATCATATTTTTCCATCGCACGAAATAGCTTTGACAGATATTCGGGGCGATATACAACAAAAAAGCGTCCTCCGTATTTCAAAAGATATGATGCAGCTGCCG
Source organism: uncultured Ruminococcus sp. (assembly GCA_964630005.1). Lineage (GTDB taxonomy): Bacteria > Bacillota > Clostridia > Oscillospirales > CAG-382 > UBA1206. The sequence goes on from CAZVSW010000070.1 coordinate 4,809, forward strand.
CAAAGGCGTCAATACCTGCGGTCGTTTCGTGAAAAGCGGCAAATTTACCCGGATCGGTATTCCTGAATCCGCAGTTGTTTTTAAGATAGGGCGGATTGGTAAAAACGCAGTCAAATCCTCCTTGCGAAAAATGCGACGCTGTGTCGAGCACATCTGCGGCAACGCACTTATATCGGTCGCCGAGACCGTTTGACTCGGCGTTTCTGATAGATAGCTCCGCCGAAGCTTCGTTGAACTCAACGGCGGTCACTTTGGCGGTTTTGAACTGCGAAAGAAGCAGAAGAGACACGATACCGCTGCCCGAACCGAGCTCCGCGGCGTTTTTAAAAGCGCATACAAAATCGGCAAGGAGGAGGGCGTCTGTTCCGAAGCGTATGCCGTTTTTGTGTTCTTCGATTGTGAGACCGCCGTTGACGGCGGTTGTTACGGTATCGGTCATATATATTACGTTTAACAGACAAGTATGTCTGCGAAAAAAATCGGATTGTGCGCTCAAGAGGAAATTCTCTCTCCTCTTGAGCGCTGCGTTTGCACGGTTTAGAATGCAAATTATTCCTGAACGGGTGCATCAACGGGGCAGGCATCAGCGCAAGCTCCGCATTCAGCGCAGAGACCGGCGTCGATTACGTACTTTCCGTCGTCAGAAACGGAAATTGCTCCGACAGGGCATTCAGCTTCGCAAGTGCCGCAGCCGATGCAGGTGTCCTTGTTAATAACGTATGCCATGATATGTTCCTCCTGTAAAGTGGTGTTATATGTTATTAAGTTATAATAACCGTGAATTAATTCAGGCTGTCAAGCGCCTGAGTGAGATCGTTTATGATATCTTCGATATCTTCGATCCCTACGGAAAGACGAACCAAACCGGGGCTGATGCCGGCCTGAACAAGCTGTTCGTCGGAAAGCTGGCGGTGAGTTGCGGAAGCAGGATGCAACACGCAGGTGCGTACGTCAGCGACATGCACGACATTGTTTGCAAGTTCAAGCTTGTCCATGAATCTGACAGCGGCCTCTCTGCCTCCTCTGAAGACGATGCTCATAACGCCGCTTTGACCCTTTGGCATATATTTCATAGCCAGATCGTGATATGGATTACTTTCGAGTCCGGGATAATATACGCTTTCGATTTCGGGGCGTTTTTCAAGATATTTTGCAACGGTAAGCGCGTTTTGCGCGTGGCGTTCCATTCTGACGCCGAGAGTCTGTGTGCCGAGATCGGTTAAAAATGCCGAGGTTGCGGCAGGGTACATACCGAAATCGCGGATGAGCTGTACGCGAAGCTTGGTAATATATGCCGCATTGCCGAAGCTTTTTGTATATGTAAGTCCGTGATATGATTCATCGGGAGTGGTGAGTCCGGGATATTTTTCTTCAGTCCATTCGAATTTACCGGAGTCGATAACACAGCCGCCGACCTGAACGGCATGACCGTCGAGGTACTTGGTGGTGGAATGAACCACTATATCTGCTCCGAAAGAAATCGGGTTGCAGAAGATCGGTGTGGGAAAGGTATTGTCAACGATCAGCGGAACTCCGTTTTTGTGCGCAATGTCCGCCATTTTTTCGATGTCAAGGACAGAAAGCGCAGGATTTGCGAGCGATTCGCAAAATACGGCGCGCGTGTTTGGCTTGAAGGCTTTTTGAATCTCTTCTTCGGAAGCGTCCTGATCGATAAATGTGCAGTCGATTCCCATGCGGCGCATTGTTACGTTGAAAAGATTGAATGTCCCGCCGTAGATCTTTGAAGAAGCGATAAAGTGCTGACCTGCAGTTACGATGTTGAACACCGAAAGGAATGACGCGGCCTGACCGCTGGTAGTGCATACTGCGCCCACGCCGCCTTCAAGAGCGGCAAGTTTCTGTTCATAATATGCTACAGTCGGGTTGGAGATACGCGAATACATATGACCGTCGGTAGCGAGGTCAAAGAGCTTGCCTACTTCGTCGGTAGTATCATAGGTATATGTAGTGGATTGATAGATAGGAAGTGCAAGAGGTTCGCCGTTTCCTGAAAGATAGCCTGTTTTAAGGCATTTTGTGTTGCTTTTCATTTTTTAATAAAGTCCTTTCATGCGCAGGCTTCTTCAATCATATCGATGCCCTTTGCCCAGTCGGGGATTACCGAATTTTCCGAGGAGTAGTCCTTTGAGGTGGGGTATGAAACAGAGGTCTGTTTAGCCGTTGCATATGAGAATATGAGCCGTGAAAGCTCTGAAAAATCGGAATAAGATAGATTGGTGTCAAAAGCGGCGTGAAGCTTTTTCTGCGCGACGAGGTCTGTTGAAAACTTTGTGTCCGAACAGATCTGTTTCAGCATTGCAAGCCCCATCGATTGCTGAAAAGCATAATCGATCCTGTTTTCGTCACGCAGTGAATTGAAAATGCCGAGTGCGTTGGATTCGTTCAGGGTGATCCTTCCCGCCTTGACGGTGATATAGTGTTCCTCAGAACGCTGTGATTCGGGAATTATGGAAAAATCGGGGTTGATGAACTTGGCGTCATAGGGTATGTCGATCGAAATGTCGTTTTTCAGCGAAGCGATCGTTTTTATGCCGTTCGAATCAATGACGGCATAATTCTTTACGTCATGACCGATAAGCGCGGAAAGCTTTTTGACGGCATAGTCGATCGATTGAGAACCGATAAGATCGTAAAGCGGTACGTTTCTGCCGCCGTTATCGAGCTTCATGTCGACCGGTATGGTACAGAGAACATACGAGCCGCTTTGCTTTGATGCGTATGCATAAATAACCGAGCAGGCGTGTCCGGCGTTGTTTTTCGCAATAAAAAGGCAGTCGAAAGAAATGTCTTCGGAAGGCGTTATCCCGCCCGAAACTTCGAATGATTCGGAAGCTTCTTCCGATGTGTTTGATATATCCGGCTCAGAGCTTTCTTTACTGTTTTCTGTTTCGCTGAATATCGGTTTGAGAACTGCGTCCTCAAGCATTGGTACAAGTTTCCAGGCCGCAACGCCGAGAACAACGAGCATCAGGACAAGCGTCAATATGAAATTCCTGAAGGCTGATGACATAAGTACGACTCCTTTCCGTTTTACGTTAGTTGGTCGAATGCAAAGCGGCATTTGTGAAGCAAAGTGCCGCAGTGTTACATTAGTTTATATGATTATATAACAAACTCTCATGTTTGTCAAATGAATTTTATGCTAATTTTCGATTACAAAGAAAAAACTTGATTCAGTTGGTTGACAAAGAGCGATTTTACCTGTATAATTGTTTAACAGGGCGCGAGTTCGAACCTCGCCCTGACAAGGCAATATAATTGGAAGGTAATACTTATGAAAAAACTACTTTGCGCGCTCATGGCGTCGCTTATTGCGATTTCGGTTTTTGCATCGTGTAACAAGGCTGAAGAAAACTCCGAACCGGAATCAAGCGCAGTCTCCGAAGATATCAGCCAGGTACAGTCCGAAGCCGAGACATCTGAGGACGAGGATAAACCCTATGGCTGGAATCTTCCTGTAAAGGATATGAACGGCAGGGTTATAAATATTCTTTGCCGCGACTGGGCCGCCGGATCTAACTCGATCTTTGGCTACAACGGCGAAGTAATACAGCGCCCCGATTTTGACGAACAGAACGCCGATATGGTCGATATCGAAAAATACCACGTAAGAACAGATATCGAAAACAGATATAACTGCGTTATCGAAGGGCAGTTTGATTCATCTCCGATGGGCGATTTCAACCGTCTTGTAACTCAGTCGGTGCTTGTCGGCGAGCCCCATTTTGATATCGTTTTTGACGCGTACGGTTATATGTACCAGCTCATTACCGAGGATATATATGTCGATATGAACACTATCGACACGATCGATTTTTCAAATCCCTGGTGGGATCAGAACGCGGTTCGCGACCTTTCGATATGCAACAAGCTGTATTTTGCCTGCGGCGATATCAATACATACGATAACGACGGCACGTGGGTTCTCTATTTCAACAAGGACCTTGCGGCAGACGCGCTTCCCGACGTAGATTTTTATGACTTGGTTCATAACAACGAATGGACGTTTGACAAGTTTGTCGAGATCACAAAAAGAATCTCAAGCGATACTGACGGAGTCAACGGCATGAGCGAGTTCGATACCTGGGGTCTCGGTACTGAAACTTATAACGCTTTCGTACATATGCTTGCTTCCGGTCAGAAGATTGTTCAGAAGGACGCTGACGACGTTCCTCAGCTGAGCTTCAAGAACGAAACCATGTATGACGTCCTTGGCGATATAATGGAATTCTATTCCGATAAAAACGTTGTAATGGTTGCAAACGACGGCAGATTCGGCAACAAATATGCGAATCCGTGGGAAGAAACCATTATAAAAGCGTTCAGAGAAGGACGCGAGCTGTTTTATATGGGCGGACTTATCAATATAGTCGGCTACCGTACACTCGATTTCAAATTCGGCATCCTTCCGATTCCGAAACATTTTCAGAATCAGGATGAGTACTATCATTCGGTTTCCATGCATAATATGTCTTGCATGGCGATCCCGAATACTTCGACCGATTACAGCGATCTCGGCATCATAATCGAAGCTCTAGGCGCTGCAAGCAAAAACAACGTCACACCGGTCTATTACGAAAAATGTATGAAGAGTCAGTATGTCCGCGACGAGGAAGACGAGGAAATGCTCGATATCATCTTTGATTCGCGCTGCTATGACCTTGGATCTGTGTTTAACTGGGGCGGCGTGCTCAGCCAGTTCATGACGATCGACGTCAACTATGTTTCGCGTTTCGATTCCATCGCCGATGCCGCTCAGGCTGCGCTCGACGAAACGCTCGAATATTTCAGAGATTAGTCTAATAGGAACAACTTTATTACAGCAGAAGAGCGTAATGTTCTTCTGCTGTAAACTGCTATAAAAATAACACATCGGAGGGCTTATTTGTGAAGATAATAACTGCTGTGATATACGGAATCGTTCAGGGACTTACCGAATTCCTGCCCGTTTCCAGCTCGGGGCATCTTTCACTGCTCCAGAATATTTTCGGTGAAGACGGCGG
>CAZVSW010000071.1:0-9706 GCA_964630005.1 uncultured Ruminococcus sp.
GAAAACAAGGTCTTGTCCTTCAGACACGACGAGGTCGAAAAACCAACCGTAAAGCGTATGTACGGCAACGCGCGCCTTTCGGTGCTTCCGAAGGGTCAGAAACACCCTGTCAAAATTTTTCGTTATTCCTATGCAGTCAGCGCCCTCTGCGATGCGGCGGCGCTGTTTATCGAAGCCATGGGACAGGACGGAAAGCTTGCCGAACAGTTCGACATCGTAAAAGCCACCTATGAAAAAAAGCTCCGCGTATGCCCGAAATGCGGCAGAACGCTGATACGCGCCGGAGCGGAATGCATCCACTGTCAATCAAAGAAAAAGATCGCGGCAAAGCTTGTTAAATACATAATGCCGCAAAAGACGCTGCTTATTTTCAGCATTATCATGTCTGCGCTCACAACCGCGCTCTCTCTCCTGCCGCCGTTTCTTACCGGTACGCTCATAGATACGGTGCTTCCCGAAAAAAGCAACGAAAAGCTTCACCTGATCGTACTTGCACTTTTCGGATCTTATGTTATAATATATGTAGTCAACGGCTTCCGCGGCTATATGCTCCGCGTGGCGGGCGACCGCATAGTCAAGCATCTGAGAAACGACGTTTACGCCAAGGCTCAGAAGCTCCCCATGTCATTTTACGACAAGACCTCTACCGGCGCGGTCATAAACCGTATCTCGGGCGACACCTCGACTCTTCAGTCATTCATGCTGAGAATCTCTCAGGAAGTTGTCGTTCAGCTGTTTTTGCTTGTCGGGATCATAGTTATCATGGCGGTCATGGACTGGCGGCTTACACTGCTGTCGCTCATACCCGTCCCTCTCGTGGTTATCGGTTCAAGGTATTTCGGCAAGAAGATATCGCCCTTCTACCGCCGCATATGGCGCAGATGGTCGGCGGTCAGCTCGGTACTTACCGACACCATTCCGTGCATCAAGGTCATAAAATCCTTTGCCGGCGAAAAAAGGGCAGTCGGAAAGTTCGAAGCCTATAACGAAGAATGGTACAAGGTCGATACCGCCTCGGCAAAGATCACAAACACCTTCCCCGCGGCGGTAAGCTTTGTGATAACCTGCGGCTCGCTCCTCATATGGGGCGTGGGCGGCGGCTGGGTCATCGCAGGAGGCATTACCTCGGGCTTGCTGGTTTCGTTCATCTCATATACTTCCATGTTCTATGGACCGGTCAACTTCTTTGCAAACCTTGCGGATTCCTATCAGAGCGCCCTCTCGTCGACCGAGCGGCTGCTCGATATAATCGACGCCGAGCCCGAACCCGACCTCGGCTTGCAGCTGAAGCCCGAAAGCATCAAGGGCAAGATCGAATTCCGCCATGTCAATTTCTCTTTTGACAAAACCAAAAAGACCCTCTCCGATATCAACGTGACCATCGAGCCCGGCGATATCGTCGGCATCGTCGGCACGACCGGTTCGGGCAAATCTACGCTCATCAACCTGTTTCTGCGCTTTTATGATAATTACGAAGGCGAAATACTCCTTGACGGCGTAAATATCCGCGATATCGATCTGCAATATTACCGCAGTCGCATAGGTTATGTACAGCAAGAGCCTATGATGTTTTCTGACACTATCTTCAACAATATCGCCTACGGCGTTCCGAACGCTCCCATTGAAGCGGTCATACACGCCGCAGACGTCGCAAACGCGCACGAATTCATCATCAATCAGCCCGACGGCTACGACTCTATCCTCGGCGAACGCGGCGTAGGTCTTTCGGGCGGCGAAAAGCAACGTATCTCCATCGCCAGAGCGGTGCTTATGAATCCGTCAATACTCGTGTTTGACGAGGCTACCGCAGCAGTCGACAGCGAGACCGAAAACCAGATCCAGACCGCTATCGAACGTCTCATAAGCGGCAGAACGACGCTCATGATCGCGCACCGTCTCTCTACCCTGCGCAAAGCGAACAAGATAATCGTTGTCGACAACGGCAACATCATCGAATGCGGCACTCCCGAAGAGCTTATGGAGCTCAAAGGTAAATTTTATCGGCTTATCAAGATCCAATCCATGTCCGAAGAGGTGGAGAAGAACAAAGCCGAAGAAAAATTTGAATAGGAGGGCGCGGCTATGGCACGTTTTTATATAAACTCCGACGAAGCACGCTTCACAAAAGGCGACTTCAACCTGGTTGACGTCGAACTTATCGACGGCACAAAATGGGAAGGGCTTGAACCCAAGCGGCTGTTCCCGAGAAGCGGACTTACAAAATATATTTCGCTCGTCGACGAGGACGGTCACGAAAAGGCCATCATACGCGACCTGGAAAACCTCATGCCCGATTCACGCGAGGTTATCGAAAGATCGCTTGAGGAATTCTATCTCATCCCAAAGATTTCCGAAATACTCGAACGTCAGGAAAAATACGGACTGCTCAAATGGAAAGTAATGACCGACCGCGGCGTGCGCAGCTTCGACATTCGAAACATATACCGCGATATAAAAGTACTGTACGACGGCAGAGCGCTCATCCGCGATTCGGACGATAACCGCTATGAGATCCCGGATATCAAAAAGCTTGATCAAAAAAGCCTTTCACTGCTCTATCTCGACATATAAAATCAAAATCCAATCAAAGAAAGGATCCCCACGATGAAACTCATTCTCGCAGTAGTTCCCAACGACGACAGCATCAAGGCAACCTCCGCACTGACAAACGAAGGCTTCATAGTCACGCGTCTGTCAACCACCGGCGGCTTCCTCATGGTCGGCAATACCACGCTGCTCATAGGTACCGGCGACGAAAGAATCGACGAAGTCAAAGCGATCTTAAAGAAATACTGTTCCGTAAGAAAGCAGGTCAACGCCACCACGAGCTCCTACGGAAGAGGTATGAAAAAAGACGGCGTTGCCGAGGAAACCACCGTCGGCGGTGCAACTATGTTTGTGCTCAACGTCGAGGAATACGACAAGATATAAAATGCGAAAGCAAAAAAAAAGCCAATACCCAATACGCGTCATTGCGCTTGGCTTTCTGGCGGTAATACTGCTCGGCTCGATGCTTTTGTGTCTGCCGTTTTGCGTCAGAGACGGCGTCAGGGTAAGCTATATAGACGCGCTGTACACCGCAACCAGCGCCGTCTGCGTGACCGGACTTTCCGTCTTTGACGTCGGCAGTACCTTCACGCCGATAGGACAGCTTTTTATTGCGCTTATGATTCAGATCGGCGGGCTCGGCGTCGCCGCAGTAGGCACGGGGCTGATACTTGCAATGGGCAAAAAGGTTCGCCTGAGCGGCAGGAATATGCTCCGCGAGGCGATGAACCTTTCGTCCGGAGGCGGTATAATCGGCTTTCTGAAAACAGTGTTTTTAACTACGTTAGCGATCGAGCTCGTCGGAGCGGCGCTCAGCTTCACCGTTTTCATAAGATACTATCCGCCGCTGAAAGCCATCGGAGTCAGTCTGTTTCACTCGGTGTCCTCGTTCAATAACGCAGGGTTTGATATCCTCGGCGGCGGCGACAGCCTGATCTCATACAGCGGCAACGTTATGCTGAATCTGACTACGTGCGCTCTGATAATATGCGGCGGCATCGGTTTCCTTGTGCTGCGTGAGCTTATAGATAAGCGCTTTCGCTGGCGCGCCCTTTCGATGCATACGAAGATCGTGCTGACCGTAACCGCGGCGCTTGTTGCCGCAGGTACGCTCCTCTTCAGGCTCACCGAGGATATGACCTGGCTGCAATCGCTTTTTCAAAGCGTTACCGCAAGGACGGCGGGCTTTTGCACATACCCGCTCGGAGCGTTTTCCAACGCAGGGCTTATTGTAATGTGCTTTTTGATGTTTGTGGGCGCTTCGTCGGGCTCTACGGGCGGCGGTGTAAAAACCACCACGCTCTATACACTGCTTCAGGGAATAAAGACTTCCGCCACAAACAAATCGGAAAAAGCGTTCCGCTATTCGCTTCCGCAGGAAGCGTTTCGAAAAGCGGCGGTCATCGCGGTGTCGGGCTTTATAATAGTGATAGCCGCCGCATTTGCGCTTTCGCTCACCGACCCGGAAATACCGCTCCGCGACGTGCTTTTTGAATCGGTAAGCGCCTTCAGCACCGCAGGACTTTCCACCGGAATAACCGCAGGGCTTTCCGTCGGCGGCAAGATCGTATCGATCTGCGTAATGTATATCGGAAGATTAGGTCCGCTGACAATAGCTTCGCTGTGGTATTTTACAAGCGGAGAGCGCATACGATATCCACAGGGAAATATAACCATAGGGTGAGAAACAATGTTCAGGAAAAACAGCAAAAAAACAAATGATACCTACGGTATCATCGGACTCGGACGCTTCGGCATGGCGCTGGCGCTTGAGCTCGCCTCATCGGACGCGGATCTGATCGTTCTCGACCGCGACGAGGAAAAGGTACGCATCATGCGCGACTATACCGAAAACGCCTATGTGGTTCGAAGCCTTGATAAAAAATCATTACAGGAGACCGGCATACAGGACTGTGACGTCGCGGTGGTATGCATCGGCGAACAGCTCGATACCTCGATACTCACGGTGCTCAATCTGGTGAGCCTCGGCGTGCCCTCGGTCATCGCCAAGGCGTCCAGCGCAGAACACGGCGAGATACTCGAAAAGCTCGGCGCTGAGGTAGTTTTTCCCGAAAGAGATATGGCGGTGCGTCTCGCGCATCGGCTTGAAACGTCGCGTCTGCTCGATTTTATCCAGCTCAGCGAACAGCTCAACATATCAAAGCTCGTGATACCCGATGCGATCGTTGGAAAGAGCGTGCTTGCAGTCAATCTTCGCGGCAATTTCGGCGTTAATATCATAGCGGTCGAATCAAGCGGGAAGCTGATAGAAAGCATACGCCCGGATTATATATTTGCAAAAGGAGATATCATGTTCGTCTCCGGCAGCAAGGACGGGCTTAACAAATTATCGGAATGGACGGCGGGCAACGTATGAACGACAAACCAAAAATCAACATATTTAATCTTATCGTACTGCTTTTCAAGGGCGCGCTCGTCGGCTTCGGCGCGATAATGCCCGGTATAAGCGGCGGCACGCTGTGCGTCGCCTTCGGAATGTATCAGCCGATCATGAACCTGCTTTCGCATCCGTTCAAGGAGCTTAAGAAAAACGGCGTTAATCTGTTCTTCTTCATCCTCGGCGGGGGCTTGGGCTTTATCGGACTTTCGGGTCTTGCGGCTCTGCTGCTCGAAAAAGACAGTACCGCAATGATATGCGCCTTCATCGGGTTTATAATCGGTACAATACCCGACCTCTGGCACGACGCAGGAAAACAGGGACGCAAAAATTCGTCCTATGCCTCAATGGCTGTCGGCTTTGCCGTACTGCTCGCGATACTCCTTTCGGTAAGAGCCGCCGACGGCATATCGGTACAGCCCGATATCTGGGGCTTCCTTATATGCGGCGTGCTTTGGGGACTCAGCTTCGTAGTACCGGGTCTCAGCTCGTCGACGCTTATAATCTTTATCGGGCTTTATCAGCCCATGCTTGACGGCATCTCGGCGCTGTCAATGCCCGTGCTCATACCGCTTGCCATAGGCGCGGGCGCGTGCCTGCTCGCCCTTCCGAGAGCGGTCAACGCGGCGTTTGACAGATGGTATTCCCAGCTGTCGCACGCGATAATCGGAATCGTGATCGCAAGCACGGTCACCATCATACCGATGGAAATGTTCGATTCGGCAAAAAGCATTCTGCTCGGCGTCATGTATATCGTGCTCGGCGCAGTCGTATCGTTCTTCTTAACAAAGCTTTGTAACAAACTCGTCCCTGAAGAAAAATAATTCAATGACGGGGGACAACACGCCGCGTTTTTCCCTGTCAGCCCCTTTTTCAAGAGATGCCGCTTTACGACGGACATAATCTCTAAATCATAATAGGTGAAAAAATGAACTTTAACAATTTGGCAACGTATGTTAAAACACAGGATTTTAACGAAAGATTTGCAAAAATCATACCGAACGACAGCATGGAAATGCTGGCAAAAAAGAATATACACGAAATCGAACAAACGCTTGGTAAAATATTTACCAACACCGTCAACGCAGGAAGCAATGCGGAATGGGCGTTATACAGAGTTTACTATATAATCGCATGGTATAATATGTTTAAAACCCTTGGCACGCCTTCGGATATGAACGTTTACGAAATCGCGGCGGGGGATTCGATATACGTACCCCAAGCGCTGGAAGCATATTCGGCAGGACAAGGTAAATATGTCACATTTAACCTGAACAAGGAGCTGACCCAAAACTTCATAGCTAAAACAAATAAAATGGATATCGAGATCCGCGTTATCGAAGATAACGGCATAAACGCACTCAATTACTTTGACTGCGGCTCGTTCGACGTGATTGCCTTTCAGCACGCAGTGAACGACATCATTCAAACGATCGTAGCCGATATCGACGGCATTGATACCCTGCATAATAACTGGTGGGAAATTGAGCCTCAGATGCTCAAAGCCGTTTACACCCGTTACAAGGCGGGAACTCTTAAAGAAACGGTGTTTGAAAAATTCATTGATATCATCAGAGTATGCCGTGATTCGCTCAAAAAAGGCGGCTATATGGTCTTTGATAACTGTACGTTTAACGCTGTATATGACGAAAACGTGTATTCAATGGAATTCCACAGCCTTTACATTGACATTGTCAGAGAATGGATTGCGGAAGCCGAATTGGGTCTGGAAGAAGTTAAAGTCGACGGATATAAGAGTAAGTGGTGGATGGTACTGAAAAAAATCTGACGATCTGCCCACTGACAGGACAAGATTCATCAGATCGTAATAATGGCCGCGAGCAAAGTCTTGCTTAGCACATACATCGAATACAAAAGCAGCTGAATCAAACCGATATTGATTCAGCTGTTTGATTTTATTATTTCAATAATCGCGCTTGACAAGGTTGCTTAATTGGGGTATAATATGACTACGAAGCAAGGAGGAGATTTTATGAATCAATCTATTTCAATCAGACCGTCAAAAGATATCCGCACAAATTATGCGCAGATCTCCGCGCTTACAAGAGAAAATCCGGTAGCTATAACCGTAAACGGAAAAGAAGATACGGTTCTTTTAAGCCACGAAGACTTCCAAAACCGTCAGCGCTACATTTCCGAACTCGAAGCAAGGCTGTCGGTATATTCTCATCTTGCGCAGTCGATAGACGATATCAAACTCGGACGCACACACGACGCCAACGATGTTTTTTCGGGCATTATAAGTGATTTGGAGCGCCTCGATATATGAAATGCAGCGTCAGATTTACCGAAACGGCGAAGGGCGATCTGAGAAATATCGCTTTTTATATCGCCGATCAATCAAAAGATACTTCTGTCGCTATAAATTTTGTGAGCGAGATCAGGGAAAAATGCAACATTCTCGAACAATTTCCCGAAAGCGGCTCTATCCCCAATGACAGAGTTCTGATGAGCTCCGGATACTGTTTTTTGGTACACAAGGATTACCTGATTTTTTATCTGTACAGCAAAAAAGACTCTACCGTATACGTTTTGGCGGTTTTCAATTCAAAGCAATATTATACAAGAGTGATGAAAAGATTTTTATAAAAAGACGGAGACCGAACTCTTTATAATAAATTCCGTCGCAAGCCGGAATACAATGTTTCCCTTCCGATTAGACGGAAATAGATTTCGCGCCGCGCGGAGCGTGTTCTCCCCCGTTACAAAATCTTCGCCCGTTCTATCGCACCGAAAACACGGTCTTTAAAGCCGTGGTCGGCGCGCTCGCGTTCCATAAGCTCCTGCTTGACGCGCTCGCGCTCGGTGTTGCCGTCTGCGGGGCAGTATTTCGGCATGGGCTCAATGCCCTCCGCCTTGACAAAGTGCTTTATATCCTTTTCGGGGACGTATATCATGGGTCTGATAAGCCACACATCGCGTCTGTCAAGGTACGTGACCGCGCTGAAGCAGCCTATACGTCCCTCATTATATAAATTCATGAAAAACGTCTCAACCACGTCGTCCTTATGATGACCGAGCGCGATCTTATGAATTCCGTGATCAAGCGCCGCCGCGTTGAGCGCGCCCCGCCGCATGTTGGCGCAAAGCGAGCAGGGGTTCTTTTCTTTTCGTATTTCAAAAACCACCTTATATATATCACTTTTTTCTACTATAAGCTCGGTCTCGATATCGTCGCAAAGCCGCTGTATCGGCGTGAGGTCAGCCCCCGGCAGTCCGGTATCGAGCGTTATCGCCGTCACGGTGAAGCGCTTCGGATGAAATTCCGAAATGAGCCTCAGCGCGCACAGCAGCGTCAGACTGTCCTTGCCGCCGCTTACGCCAACCGCGATGCGCTCGCCTTCGTTTATCATGTCATAGTTATCGATCGCCCGACGGGTCAGGCTGATTATCGGTTGGATAGTGGAAAAACGCCTCATGTAAAAAGCACCTCCGTGAATTTGCACCGCAAGCAAAATACATAGCGGCAGTTCAATGAATTTTATCACACCGTGAGTTTTTTTGCAATACGCCCGCGTTTACAGCGTGTCATGACGATCGAGAAAAAGCCACGAAAACGAAGCTTTAACGAGGAAAACCCCACAAAACCGAAAATATTTATATTTTTTTGATAAAAGCTATTGACAAAAAAATTTTTTCTGCTATAATTGCGGGGTAAAGTAAAGCAAAATACAAATCGGAGGAACATGAAATGTCCACAACCATGGCAAAAAAAGAAGCCATTGTCCGCGGCTGGTATATCATCGACGCCGCCGGCAAGACTCTCGGTAATGTCGCTGTAGCGGCCGCTACCGTCCTGAACGGCAAGCACCGTCCCGAATACACTCCCCATGTTGACTGCGGCGAATGCGTCGTAATCATCAACGCCGATAAGGTCGTCCTCACCGGCAAAAAGCTCGATCAGAAGATGTATTATCATCACACCGGCTATGTAGGCGGTCTCAAAGCTGTTAAATACCGCACCCTTATGGCAACCAAGCCCGAAATGGTCGTTGAGCTCGCTGTCAAGGGTATGCTTCCCAAGAACAAGATCGGCGCTGCAAGCTTTGGCAGACTCAAAGTCTACAGAGGCGCAGAGCACGAGCAGCAGGCTCAGAAGCCCGTCGCTCTGGAAGTAAAATAAGGAGGATAACACATCATGACTTATACATCCGCAAAACCCTATTTCTATGGTACCGGCAGACGTAAGTATTCCGTTGCAAGAGTTCGTCTCGTCCCCGGTTCAGGCGAAGTAACCATCAACAAAAGATCCCTTGACGATTATTTCGGCATCAACACTCTCGAACTTCTCGTTCGTCAGCCCTTCGCCGTAACCGGCACCGAAGGCAAATTCGATATCATCTGCACCGTAAAGGGTGGCGGTATCTCCGGTCAGGCAGGCGCTATCAGACACGGCGTCGCAAAGGCTCTCCTTCAGGCAAACGCTGATTATCGCTTTGCTCTCAAAAAAGCAGGTCTTCTTACCCGTGACCCTCGTATGAAGGAAAGAAAGAAGTACGGTCTCAAGGCAGCTCGCCGCGCAAGCCAGTTCTCCAAGAGATAATTTCTTACACAGCAAAGCACTATACGGCGAAGACCCTCGGGTTTTCGCCGTTATCTTTCAAATACAGATGCATAAAAATACATCCGTATGTCCCGCGCAGACCCCGGATAAGCTCATGTATCCGGCGTTTTCCTTTCAAACGCATATCAGCCATATGTATATTGTGCTGATTTTGCATATAATTTTATAATTTTCAG
>CAZVSW010000072.1:0-9630 GCA_964630005.1 uncultured Ruminococcus sp.
TGACTATGGCGCAGTTGTTGATAACGATATGCTGCTTGGCTTTAAACCGAATGTCGATTCAGACGAGATAATGGAAAAATACCCCGAGATAACGGTAATTCACTTTCAACCGGCGGCTTCGGTGAGCAATTGTGTTTCCACGCAGGATATCCTTCTGTTCTTTAACTACGACGGAACGATCTATAAACGCTTTACCTGCGTTGTCAAGGGTGATGTCGATGGAAACGGCAAGATCAATTCATCCGATTACATTGCGATGAGGCTGGCGATCCTCAAGAAATTGACGCTTTCAAAGGAGGCTTCAATTGCCGCTGATCTTGATGATAACGGAAAGATAAACTCGCTTGATTACATACGTCTCAGGCTGCACATTCTCAAAATTGTGGATATTCACGCCTGACATCGTTTTGCAAGCGCCGGAAACGGCAATGAGATGACAAAACTATGGAAATAGTACTGAAAAAATACGAAGAGATATATGAAAATGAAGTCAAAGCTATAACGGTAGATAGTTGCTATTTAGTTTATCAGGATTTTGCAAAAAATACAATTAGCTTGGTTTTCAAAGACGGTATTCTTGTCGGCTGGATGCATTTGGATTTACCTGAAAGTCCCTTGTATTCCGGGTTTGTATTTATATACATCGCGCCGGAATACCGCAGAAAGGGAATTGGTACTTACGCATACAGACAAGCTGAAACACAGCTAAAAGCAATCGGCTGTAACTGGTGGTCAAGTTATCCTGAATCTGAAGCGGCAGATCGTTTTTCCATTTCTGTCGGATTTGATTATACAAACACAAATTCATATTTGGTGCATGACGGAAGGAAAGTTTCGGTATGTACGGATGGAATTCGCCCGTGCCGGGTTGAAGATTATCCAACTGCACCCGATATCTGGTCAAAAGAATATGCGGATATGCACATTCGCATAGGACTTCCTTACGAGAGAAAAGAACTCTCTGCTGCTGAGCGAAAAGAGGAGTACGATAACTTTTGCAAGAATCTAAACAATTATTTTGTTATAGAGGTCGATAATAAAATCGTCGGCATTGGCAGTTTATTTCACGATAATTCCGGTATCGGCTCGCTTGCTGTCGACAACGCCTATTCCGGAAAAGGGTATGGTACAAGGCTTGCAACGTTTTTGACTCATGAATGTATGAGTCGCGGCTGCTCTAATCCGTGTATTTATTGCGAAGCCGGAAATGATAATGCTATGTATGTGTATAAAAAAATCGGCTATGTCGAACAAAGCCGTGATGGTGTAGCTATCAAAAACTAAGCATGGTTTTTCTCAGTCGCAATTTTTGCGATCAAATTCCGAACAACATAATTTTTTAGTACAGCTTTGCTGTGCAATGTAAAAGTACAATGCAGTGTTATATCTTTGTATTGTGCTTTTTATTATTTTATGATATACTATTGTCAATAAAAGAAAGAAGCAGGTGGTATAGAGATGATAGCAGAAAGATTAGATAAAAACGGAGTAATAGGAATATGCTCTCCGAGTCATGTGGCTGACATAGACCGATATTCGCGCATATGCGAAACATTAGAGCGTCTCGGATTTAAAGTAAAAACGGGAGCTAATATTTACAAAAACACATATGGCTTTGTCGCAAGCGCAGAGGAACGCGCTGAAGATCTTAACGCGCTTGTGGCGGACAATGATGTACAGCTGATACTTTTCGGCGGTGGGGAAAGCGGTGTAGAAATACTGCCGCTTATTGATTATGAAGGTGTAAAAAAACATCCTAAGATATTCAGCAGCTACAGCGACGGAACTTCTATTTTGAATGCAATTTATGCACAGACGGGTTTGGTAACATACTATGGTATCGGAACTGGGCATTTTCGTGATTTGAGATATTATAACTATATGCAATTCTGCTCAAATTTTGTTGCCGGATACAATAACTACAAATTCATAAAGGACAGCAATTGGGTAACCGTATGCGAGGGAAATTGTTCGGGAGAGCTGATCGGCGGTTATTTGTCTCATTTCGGTCTGATGCTTTCCAATAAATATTTTCGGTATGATAAAAATAAGAAGTATATTTTGTTTCTTGAGGATCATGAAAAGTACAGCACTGTCGGTGCAGTCAGCACATATCTCGCGTTCATTGAGCAGAGTGAGTTTATGCAGTGCGTGTCGGGATTGGTATTCGGGCATTATTCTGAGAATGTTCCCGAAAGTTTGCTGCAATGTCTAAAACGTATCGGAAAAAGAAACGGCATTCCTGTAGTGTATACCGATGACTTCGGTCACGGTTCAAAACATGCAGTATTTCCAATAGGAATGCAAGGCGAGCTTGATGCAGATGCACAGACATTGACCTTTAAACACTCTAGCAACATTCTGTCGTTCTCATAGAATTCAGCTTTGTTCAATGCGATGTTTTCAGATTGCAACCACTATACACAAAGGTAGTTTTCAGAAGTTTGGGACAGATTTCTTCTGTTCTGAGGTGGAATTTACTCTCGTTTGCTTTCTTAAGTTTTTCAACTTAATCCATTGACTTTTCCTTGAGCTTTTGGTATAATTACAGTAATAGCAATGACGAGAAAGAGTAAGCAACTGAAGCTTTTCAGAGAATCCCATCATCTTCAGATGTGCTGTGAATGGGTAAAGCGAATTTTGTTGAACATGGTCTCCGAGCCGCGTACCGAGCCTTTGGGTTAGGCTACGCCGGGATCGCCCGTAATAGCGATAGAGTTTCGATAGATCATTTCCTATCTGAACTTGATAAGACTTGTTGTCGTGAGAAACAAGTAAATTAGGGTGGTAACACGTGAGTTTTCGCTCTCGTCCCTTGTACTGTGTAGGGGGTGAGAGCGCTTTTATTTTGCAGGTTTATCTGCCAGGCAACCAAGTGTTACAACTATAAGAAATGAGGTACAAATGATGAAAAATGTTATTGTAGGGGGAGCATGGCCATATGCGAACGGTTCGCTTCACATAGGGCATATAGCAGCTCTTCTTCCGGGCGATGTTCTGGCCCGTTATTTCAGAGCAAGAGGTAAGTGTGTATTTTATGTCTCCGGTAGTGACTGTCACGGTACGCCGATTACCATCAGAGCCAAGCAAGAAAATTCAACACCGCATGCAATCAGTGAGTATTATCACAGAGAATTTTGCGAGGTGTTCAGCAAACTTGGCTTTTCATATGACCTATATACCAAGACATCAGATCCAAGACATAAGGAATTTGTTTCGGAATTTCACAAGAGGCTTTATAACAGTGATTATATAGAAGAAAGAACCGTGAAACAGGCCTTCTGTCCTACTTGCAAAAAGGTGCTCGCGGATAGATTAGTGATTGGTATTTGTCCTGCGTGCGGTGCCGCAACTCGTGGAGATCAATGTGATGCCTGCGGCGAAGTGTTAGACGCGGACACTGTTGTTGATGCGAAATGTGCTGATTGCGGTACACCGTTATCGTTCGGAGAAACGACACAATTATTTTTACAGATATCAAAACTAAAAAACGAGCTCTGTGAGCTCCTCAATGCGCATCCGTATTGGCGTAAAAACGCCATTGCATTTACAAAGAGATATATTGACGAAGGGCTTAGAGATCGTGCGATCACACGTGACCTTGACTGGGGCATTGAGGTTCCAAAGCCCGGATACGAGGACAAGAAAATCTATATATGGGCAGAGAATGTTCTTGGTTATTTGTCAGCCACCGCTGTTTTGTGTGAAGAAAGAGGAATTGATTTTAAAGACGCATATGGAATCGAAAGTCGTCATTATTATGTACACGGTAAGGACAATATACCTTTCCATACGATTATTTTACCTTCGCTTTTGTTAGCTCACGGAGGCGGACTGCGTTTGCCGGATGACATTTTCTCAAGCGAATATATTACTCTTGAGGGAAAAAAGATATCTACCAGTCAAAACTGGGCTGTTTGGACAAAAGATCTTGTCAAAGAATACAATCCGGATTCCATAAGATATTTCTTTATCGCTAACGGTCCTGAAAAGCGGGATACAGATTTTTCTTGGAGAGAATTCAAAAAGCAGAACAACTCCGAGTTGGTAGGTGCCTGGGGTAACTTTGTCAATCGTACACTTGCTTTTGCAGTAAAATACCTCGATAGAGAGATATCTACTGTTGTAGTGGACGCTGATATTGTTGAACGAGTGAGACTGCTTTATGATTCTGTTGGATCTAAAATAGAGAAAGGCGCTTTCAGAGAAGCCCTTGAAGATATATTTGAAGGAATTCGTTTCGGCAACACGTATTATGATGCAAACCGACCGTGGAAAACGAGGGTTGATAACATTGATAAGTGTAAAGAAACCATTGCTGTATGTACTTATCTAATTGCCAACATCGCCAACCTGTTGCATCCGTTCCTGCCTTTTTCATCACAAAAAGTATCTGACTGGCTTGGTACTGCTCTCTGTTGGAAAGAACAAGCAGTATCTGTTAAGGAGATTCCATCCGATATCTCCATACTTTTCTCAAAAATTGAATAAGCATTACAAAAGAGACTGTAGGAAATAACACAAAAAGCAGAGCCAAGAAACTGCGAAAGCAGTGACAAGGACTCTGCTTTTTATACAATAGAATTGTGATAAATGCTCTACAATAAAAGTTGTGGTAGGGAAGTAGAGACCGCAAACAGAGGATAAAACATTTCATTCACATTGTGTATAAAAATTATTTGAATTTCGAAGGGCTAATGAAAAAGACGCCGGAAATGCCGAAAAAATATTGCGATTTACTCCAAGTCATAGAGCAAAAACATGGTTGTCACTGTTGCGAAACGGCAACTAATCAATAAACAAGCAGTCGCTTTTGGGCGACTGCTTATGAGTCTTTTTGTATTTTCTTTTTTTCTACTCAAATTATTGTTATAGCGCCAAAGTATTATGGACAGTAGCATTATTTCTGCTACAGCCTCTGTTTCATGTCTTGCGCAGTATTTTTACCGCACTTACGCGCTGATAGCAAACATATGGGAATTACTTGCTTGCGATGATCAGTCAAATGCGGGATTATAGGCGTAGTAGTTCTTGCTGTTCAGATTATCCTGAATCACGCCGAGAGCGTCGCCGAACCTTTGATAATGAACGATCTCACGCTCTCTGAGATAGCGTATCGGATCGAGTACATCAGGGTCGTCGGCAAGTCTTAGCAGGTTGTCGTATGTCAGCCTTGCTTTTTGCTCTGCCGCCATGTCTTCGCTTATATCGGCTATAGGATCTCCGGTGGATTGGAAGCTGTCGGCAGAAAACGGTACGCCGCTGGCGGCGACTGGATAGATGCCGGTCGTATGATCGACAAAATAGGCATCGAAACCGCCCTCGCGAAGCTGCTGCTGCGTTAGGTTTCTTGTAAGCTGGTAAACGATTGCGGATATCATTTCCATGTGCCCAAGTTCTTCTGTGCCAATATCTGTCAAAATCCCTATACATTCCTTATAAGGCATTGCATAGCGTTGGGAAAGATAGCGGAGTGAAGCGCCAAGCTCTCCGTCAGGTCCGCCAAGCTGTGTTATGATCAACTTTGCTAAGGCGGGGTTTGGATTTTTAATTTTTACAGGGTATTGCAGTGCTTTTTGATAGCTCCACATATTCAGTCCTCCTTATCGCTATGCTGCCAGGGCCATGGATCGTTTATCCAAGACCAGTAGTCCTGACGAACGTCTGCTGCGAACATCGGACCTACATTTTTGACGTAATCGTCATACGCTACATCGCGCGCCGCTTTGGTCTTTTTGTAAAAATCCAAAGCTTTGCGATTGTTGGGATGACCGTCGAGGTAAAGATTGGTTTCCAAAAGAGCGAATTCAAGCTCTCTCAATCTTTCGAGCTTGTTATTGTTACGTTTAGCGTTCATCTCTATCTTTTCCTTCCCAAGAACGGTAGATTGAGTTTCTTGAAAAGCGTACCGTTGTAGAGAGCTTCTGAATCGCTGTAAAGCTCTTCAAACTCTTGATAAGGCACATATGCCATCGCAAGAGATTGCTCTCTGGTATTCATGCACATCGCTTCCATAGCGGCGTTCAACTCACATCCGTCTATATATTCAATAGGTGCCATTGGGATTCTCCCATACTGTATATTTCAAACCTATGGGTTTGATATTATCATGATATGCCGTGTTACATTTTTTGACATATATAGACAATAAAAAGGTTGAGCTTTCTGACTTGACATGCGGTCTTGGAATGTATTATAATATAAAAACATTTTGATAGCAGAGGTAAATATGTCAGATTGGAATTACGGGCAGTATTTGAAATTTAAAAATCAAAGAACACAGCCTGCGATCGATCTTGCCGTACGTGTGATGAAGTATCGCCCAAAGACGATCGTGGATATAGGCTGTGGTCCGGGAAACAGTACGGCTGTTTTGAAAGATATTTTCCCGGATGCGGATATGCTTGGAGTTGACAGCTCAGCCGACATGATCGCCAGGGCGAAGCATACATATAATGATCTGAGCTTTCTTCAGAGCGATGCGCGTTCGCTTGCCGGGCGCTATGATCTGATGTTTTCTAACGCTTGTTTGCAGTGGATACACGATCATGATACGCTTATTCCGTTGCTTATGGAAAAACTTAATGATAATGGCGTCTTAGCGGTGCAGATTCCCATGAACGGTGGCGAACCTCTTTTCCGACTGATAAAAGAGATTGCGGCTCAGCCAAAATGGGGATTTGAGGATAAAATAACGGAGCATAACGAAACGCTCGCTCCTGATGAGTATTTCAACATTTTATCTGCATGTGCATCATCATTTGAGATATGGGAGACTAAGTATTATCACAGTCTTCCGGATCACAGAGCCTTGGTCGAGTGGGTAAAGGATACGCGCATACGCCCGTATCTTGATCGCCTTAACGATGAGCAGGGAATAGAGTTTGAAAATGAGATTCTTAAAGCCGCCAAAGATGTTTATCCCATCATGAAAAACGGAGAGGTAGTTCTTGGCTTCAGGCGATTTTTCTTTACAGCAGTAAAATAAAACATACGCAGTTCCGAACCATCATGGTTTCAGAACTGCGTATTACTATATCAGTTAGGTAGTATTGATTATTTCAGCTTAAAGCCGCAGTTAGCGCAAAACGCTTGATCGGGTGAGATCGGCTTTCCGCAGTTTGTGCAGAAAGAGTGAGGGCGCTCGCTGCCCGGTGTTCTTTCATCGCTTACATCGTTTTTTGCTTCCGGAGCGGTATCGGTTTGAGTAAGAGAAGGTTGAACGGGGGACGGCTGTGTCTGAACGGCAGCATATGAAGGAGCTGTGTTGCTGTATATCGGTGCCTGAACATTTGTATTTGCGCCGCATTGCATACAGAAAGCAGAATTGAAGGGAACAGATGCACCGCATGAGGGGCAATGCTTTTCATATGCAGGCGTATATACTACTTTGGAAAGCCGTTCCTTAAGCTGTGACATTACAAGAGAGAGCATAAAAATCATTACGCCGAGAGAAACAGACGACAGGGACAGGCATATGTTTTGCAATATAATAAGCGGTTCATCAAGATAATGAATAAAGTTGATACCGTTGAGCGCAAGTATGACGCCGAGAATATAACCGAAAACTATGGTGAACGAAGAAACTTTAAACGGAGCATAGGTCGCTGTTTCAGCGTTTTTGGCGGCTCTGATCGTTTTCGAGATACCTTTACGGTATATAGTTGCGAGGATGCATATGGCAAGAAGAATCAGACCGACAATAAGAAGCGCCATGAACGCGAGGCTGCCCAATTCACCGAATAATTCATAGAAATCGTCAAATTCGGATATAACGTCGTGGAAATCACTGAAATAGATATAGTCTTCCAAAACACCTTTAACGCCGATCAAAGCAATGCTTGAAATTATAATAAGCGATGAAAGAATATAACCAATGACGTTGACGACTATGATCATGGCAGAGAGACATCTTGTCATGTTAAGAGAGGAGACGACGCGTTCGGAATCGCCGTTTTTGGAAGCATAACGCAGACAATATAGACCTACAGTACCTATGATCGATAGGACGGTGTATGCAAGGCTAAAAATGTTAAAGCTTTCGCCGTACATTCCTGCATTAAGCATTGAGAGCAAGAACTCTGCGGTTGTAAAAGCGGTAAAAACCGTTGCGGCGATTGTAAAAGCGAGAAAAATTCCCGAAGAAAAAACATTTCTGAAATGTTGACGTATGGTATTTACGGCTGGATTGTAACTGTTCATAGATCGGTGCTCCTATAGTGGGATATATAGATATAATATATCAAAAAATCTCCTGTGTCAAGCATTTTCGAGTTAAAAATTTTATGTAAATACTGTTAAAGCGGCCATGATGGTCATAGCCGCTTTATGTAAGATTTACTATGGTTTAAGCATTGAAACAGCATCTGAAATCGTTTTTTCATATGCTTGCTTGCCGTACTTATCTACCTCGGCCTTATTCTTTTCGCCGTGTGTAAGACAGCCTGCGCCGCCGATACAACCGCCGATACAAGCCATACCTTCGATGAAGTTTGCGTCAAGCTTTCCTTTGCTTTTTTGGAGCAGAGCAATTTTACAAGCCTCGATACCGTCGCAGGCACAGGGTTTCAGTTCGAAGTTGATGCCCTGCTCCTTAAGACCCTGTGCAACCGCATCGGACAGCCCTCCGCTCCTTGCAAAGATACGTCCGAAGTATGACGCATTATCCAGAACTCCTTCGGGAAGTGCGGTTATATCTATATCCTTGCTGTCGATAAGCGCCTGCAGCTCTTCAAAGGTCATTGCGGCGTCGACATATTGGCTGACGCTGTCCTTTTTCACCTCGGCTTTTTTCGCCGTGCAAGGTCCTATGAATACTACCTTACAAGGCGCTTCGTGCTCTTTGATATATTTCGCGATTGTTGCCATGGGTGAAAGGTTATGGGATATAAACTGCACAAGATCGGGGAAATTCTTTTCAATATAATCAACGAATGCAGGGCAGCATGAGCTGGTCAGAAAGCCCTTTTCAGAAAGCTCTTTTGACTCAGCCTGCGCCACCATGTCTGCGCCGAGCGCGGCTTCTATGACCGTATGGAAGCCAAGCTCTTTGAGCCCTGATATTACCTGACCGAGCTTTGCATATGTAAACTGGCTTGATATTGACGGAGCTACAACGGCAAATACTTTGTATTTACGGTTACCATCGCTGCCTTTTATGATGTTGATAACATCAAGGATAAATGATTTATCCGTAATGGCGCCGAACGGGCACTGGTAAACGCATGCGCCGCACGAGATACATTTGCCGTTATCGATACATGCCTGTTTGTCCTCGCCCATTGAGATGGCTTTGATCTTGCAAGCGGTTTCACATGGACGCTTATAGTTATGGATCGCACTGTACGGGCACACTCTGGCACATGCGCCGCATTCCTTGCACTTGGATTTATCTATATGCGCCACATGATTTGCGTCAAAAGTGATCGCGCCGAATTTGCATACATCCTCGCATCGGTGAGCAAGACAACCGCGGCAGGCGTTTGTGACTTCATAGCCGCCCATAGGGCATTCGTCGCATGCGATATCGATAACTTCGATGATGTTGGGGTTGTTTTTATCGCCGCCCATGGCGATCTTTACGCGTTCGGCGAGTATCGCCCTCTCTTTATATACGCAGCAGCGCATGGT
>CAZVSW010000073.1:0-9442 GCA_964630005.1 uncultured Ruminococcus sp.
GTCCGTGGAGGTTTAACGAACTCAAAAAGAATCTGGATGGCATCAGCCAAAAGGTATTGACCGACAGCCTGCGTTCTATGGAAGAGGACGGCATTATCACCCGCACCGTTTTTCCCGAAGTACCGCCGAGAGTGGAATATGCTTTGAGCGAGCTTGGCGAAACCATGCGTCCCATTCTTGATTCCATGGAACAATGGGGAACAAGTTATAAAGACTCAAAAAAATAAGAACAACAATCGTTTCTGACAGAATGGAAACAGCTAAGGAAGCCAAGCGTTTTTGTAATGCTTGGCTTCCTCCGTCATGAAATATAGAGCAAATACTTGATTCATTTACCTTTCAGATATTAAGGCAATGCCATCACGCCCGACTGCATATTCCGAAATCTTTTGCAAAATCCTTTTTGATATGGCAAGCTTCATGACTCAGCGCAGTTTTTCGTAATCTTCGTCGCAGACCGCTTCCAGCCATTCGTTTTTACCATTTTCTCCCGGAACTTCTACCGCCAAGTGCGAGAACCAGCTATCGGGGGCTGCGCCGTGCCAATGCTTGACTCCTGCGGGAATATTGACACAGTCGCCCGGCTTCATTTCTACCGCCGGCTTGCCCCATTCCTGATAATAGCCACGTCCGGCAACGCAAATAAGAATCTGACCTCCGCCCTGATCGGCATGATGAACGTGCCAGTTGTTCCGGCATCCCGGCTCAAAGGTCACATTGAAGATGCCGACCTGAGATGTGGAAACAGGGGCGAGAAAGCTATGTCCGCTGAAATATTGCGCGAAACCGTCATTCGGCGCGCCGATCGGAAATACCATTGAAGCCGCATGAGCAGCCATTTTTTCATTTTGTTCCATTTCAAATTCTCCTACCAATTCCATTATTGTTTTCCCTTATTTCTGATTGAAATAAGCCGCGATCATGTTCATTCGCTCTTGCTGATCCACGCCGAACGGACACCGATCTGTGCAATGTCCGCAGGAAAGGCAAGCGTCCGCTTTGACATATAACTTGTCATAGTGTCCGACCGCCAATTTGTCGCCCACCTGCGCCAAATCGTAATACTTATTTACCAGTCCGATGTCGATCCCCGCAGGGCAGGGCTGACAGTGATTGCAGTAAACGCAGTTGCCGGCAATCTTTTCGGCGTCAAACGAACCGATCACCGAGTAATCCTTTTCTTCGGAAGCGGCATCGGCAAAGCCCAGCAGTGCGTCAAGGTCAGAAAGATTTCGCACGCCGGGGACAGCGGTCAGCACGCCCGGACGGTCAAGAGCGTACTCAAGGCACTGATAGCGGCTGAGCGCTGTTCCAAAAGGCGATGTATTCGCATCCAGCAGTTTGCCTGCGTGAAACGGTTTCATAACGGAAATGCCGATACCTTCTGCCTCACAGCGGCGGAACAGGGCAAAACGCTCGGACACCGTGCCGATGCCATACTCATCGCCCTTTTCAAAATCATAGGCCGGGTTGATGCTGAACATCATCATGTCGATAAGTCCCGTGTCGATGATGCGGTTTGCCACCGACGGCGTATGAGAAGAAAAGCCGATATGACGAACAAAACCCTCTGCTTTCAGTTTTTTCAAATGGTCAAGCACGCCGATGGAAACCAGCTCGTCAAAGTCCTCATCCTCGTCCACACAGTGAAGAAAGCCAAAATCAATGTAATCGGTGTTCATCGCTTGCAGTTCCCACTCTACCGTGCGCTTGATCTCGTCAAAATTCCTCGACCAACCGTATTCGCCTTTATCGTTGTATACCGCACCGAAGTGCATCTGCACATAAATTTTTTCACGGTTTCCCGCAATTGCCCGTCCAAACGGCGCATATACGTTTTTCCCGCCGCCGCAGAGGTCAAAAAAGTTGATGCCATGTTCAATCGCTTTTCTGATCACCTTCTCGATTTCTGCGTCAGAACTGCCTTGTATACCTCCCATACCGAGCCCTAAAACGCTGATTCTTTCCTCTCCATGGGGAAGTTTTCTGTATTCCATGCCTGTCTCCTCACTTGTCAAATTCTTTTGCCACATCGGTCAGCAGCTTGCGGATTTCCAAATGCTGCGGACAGATCTGCTCGCATTTGCCGCATCTTATACAGTCAGAGGCTCTGCCGCCGTTTTTGGTGTGAATGTTGTTATAGTAATAATCGGTGTTCCAGTTTTGAAACTGCTTCTTCGCATTCAGACAGGCGAATAAGTCCGGAATTGCAATGTCTTTCGGACATTGCTCCATGCAATACCGGCATGCAGTGCACGGTATCAGATTTTGCAAGCGGAATATCTCACATACCTGTTCGATAGCCTGCTTTTCAGCTTCGCTCAGCGGAACAAAATCCTTCATAAAGCCGATATTTTCGGTCATCATCTCCATGTTGCCCATGCCGGAAAGCACCATCATCACATTGGGGAAGCTTGCCGCAAAGCGAATGGCATAGCTGGCATTGCTGCCGCCGTCAAGACCGCGGAGAATGCGGTCAGCGGCATCCGGAAGATTCACAAGACTGCCGCCCTTGACCGGCTCCATCACAATGACCGGCTTGCCGTGCTTTTCGCAGACCTCATAGCACTTGCGTCCCTCTACCGAAGGGTCTTCATAGTCGACATAGTTGAACTGAATCTGCACGACCTCGACCTGCGGATATTCGGTAAGTATCTGATCAAGCAGATCTGCTTTATCGTGGAAAGAGATACCAAAATGCCTGATTTTCCCTTCTTTTTTGAACTCCAATGCCGTTTCATAGGCGCGTAGTTTTTTGTATTTAGCATAGATATTCGCATCCTGCGCGTGCATCAGGTAAAAATCGAAATAGTCAACGCCGCAGGCGGCGAGCTCACTTTCAAACAGCGGGCGTATTTCCTCCTGCTTTGTAAAATGGTGGGTGGACAACTTGTCGGTCAGAATGTACGCCTCACGCGGATAGCGGTCGGTGAGGCAAGCTTTAATGGCGACTTCGCTCTTGCCGCCAAGATAGCCGTGAGCCGTGTCAAAATAGTTAAAGCCGTTTTCGATAAATGTATCTACCATTTCAGAAAATTCGGCAGTATCCACTTCGCCGTTTTTCATCGGCAGGCGCATACAGCCAAACCCAAAATTCTTCTTTACTTCACCGAAAAAGTGATTCATTTTCCTCATCTCCTTATCCGATTACTTGCTTTGCCGCGTCGTTTACACAGCGAAGCGCATTAAGGCTTCTCGGATATCCGATGTATGGCAGACATTGGGATATGATTTTGATAAGAAATGCCTTATCATTGCCTATTCTGATATTTGCCGCCGCATGGGATGTAAGCTGCGGTTCACATCCTCCCTGTGCCGCAAGGAAACAGAAGGTGATCATTTCACGCTGTTTGTAATCCAGCCCGCTTCTCGTATAATAATCTCCAAAGCAATTATCCGCCAGCCATAGATTGATGTGACGGCTTTCCTCCGGACCGGAGCACCAAAAATCCCGCATATGTTCGCCAAATATATCCACCTGTGCCTGTGTTCCGGCTTCACGGCGGTTTTCTGCTGTAGTTTTGGATTGCGGAGCAAGCGGCAGTTCGATACCCTTCTCTTCAAACACTTCATTGGTGATCTTCAAAAACGGGAACACGCGCCCGATTCCGAGGTAAGCAACCGCCTGATAGACTATCTCCTTGATCTCCACCGGCGTCACGCCAAAATTCAGCGCCGCCGGAAGCATACAGCGAAATTCATCGCTTCCCTGACAGCCAAGCAGGGTTGCAAGAATAGCCATAAAGCGTGTCCTGTCGTCAAGATCGTCGTGATTTACTACCTCGTCAAAGGCAAAGTTGTCAAACAGTTCGATAAATTCCGGATCAGTGCGCAAAAAGTCTGACTGATAACCCGGAAACATTTTCTCGTGATATTCTTTTGAAAACTGTGAAATGCTCATGATATTTCCTCCTGTATGCGGGATGGCTTATCGCCCCGTCATTTGCTCCATCGCCGGAGCATAGCGTCCGCCGTATATCGGCGTGTCATCTGAAATTTTGGTAAGCCGCGCCATGTCCTCGTCCGAAAGATCCACATAAGCGGCGCTCATATTCTCCTGCAAGCGGCAGATGTTCTTTGTGCCGGGAATAGGGACGATCCACGGCTTTCTGCGAAGCAGCCATGCCAGCGCCACCTGTGCCGGAGAGAGCATTTTTTCTTCTGCAAAGGCTTTGACCGCATCCGCAAGCATTTGGTTCTTTGCAAGATTTTCTGCATCGTTGAAGCGAGGAATGGTGTTTCGGATATCGTTTCGGGCAAACGTCATATCCTTACCGACCGTACCGCTCAGAAACCCTTTTCCGAGCGGACTGAACGGAACAAGACCGATTCCGAGTTCTTCTAACAGCGGAATGATCTCCCGCTCCAAATCACGATACCACAAAGAATATTCGCTTTGCAGTGCCGTCACGGGGAATACTGCGTGGGCGCGGCGAATGGTTTCTGCCCCTGCTTCGGAAAGTCCCCAATGCAGGATTTTTCCTTCGCGACAAAGTTCCTGCATCGTTTCCGCTACTTCCTCGATAGGAACTTTGGGGTCTACGCGATGCTGATAGTATAAGTCGATATGGTCGGTACGAAGCCTTTTAAGAGAACCCTCAACCGCCTTTCGGATGGTTTCCGGGCGGCTGTCCGTCCCCCACGATTTTCCGTCATGGATATCCCACCCGAATTTGGTGGCGAGCTTCACCTGATCCCGAACCGGCTCTAACGCCTCGCCTACAAGCTCCTCATTTGTATAGATGCCGTAAACTTCCGATGTATCGAAAAAGGTTTGACCCATCTCCACTGCCCGGCGCAAAAAAGCGACGCTTTCTGCTTTTTCCGGGAACGGAGGATAGCTTTGGGAAAGTCCCATACAACCAAGCCCCACTGCCGATACTTCAAGACCTTTTCCTAAAATCCTTTTTACCATTACGATAACTCCTTTTCATTAAGTGGGTGCAAATGCTTTGGTCATAAACCGGCGGTCGTCTTTTTTGTTCTGTCTTTTTGAATCGTTGCCTGATGCATTTGCTTACGACATTCTGCGATTATTTAGCTTTCTGATTTGAACATAAACTTCGACTCACTGCTGCACTGTTTATATTATATCAGTTTGAAGCGGCCGAAGCAATTCAAATTTCGGCACTATTTCATAAGAAAAACTTATGCAAAAAAAGACTGTGTTCCAAAAGGAACGCAGTCTCAGACTGAAGACAAAGTAATCTGTAAGAGAAAAATGACCTGATTTATGTTTCTTCAAATTGTGCCTTCAGCATATCCGCAAATTCTTCGATATAAAAGCCGGAATTATCCGCTTTCCAGAAAGCACAGTAGTTTCGTTTGATGGGTCTGTCATTGCGGCAAAGCGCGATGCGCTGAATGGTACTGTTGAATTGAACCGGCTTTTCACCGCCTTCAATCGGCATAAATCCCTTTCCCCCAATCACCATCAGTCTTGCTTCCTCCAAATTTTCAGCGAACAGAAATTCTCCGGTGAAACCAACGACATCACGGTAGTAGGTCAATTCGTTGTTCTGCTGGCTTTGCGAGGCAATCAAAACACAAGATGTGTTCTTTAAGTCCGATATATTGACGCTTTCAAGCTGAGATATCGGGTTGCGGGTAGATATTTCTATATAGCAATCGGTTGTCATCAGAGGAAAATTGACATACTCATCTGAAAAAGCGCGCCGCTGATCGTTCAGCACCAAATCAACGCCGCCGGAGCGAAGCTGATCGTACAGATCCTCATGATTCCCGTTGATGATATCAATGGACACATCGGGATATTTTGCCGAAAACTCCGACACTGCATGATGAAACTCCTGCCCGCCGTAGCATTTCAGATATCCGATGTGCAGCTTTGTTTCGTCACCATTGGCAATGCGCACGGTTTCATGGCACAGTTTTTCAAAGTCTGCGGTCAGGATCAAGCTCTTTTTGTAAAAGTGCTCACCGGCAGGAGTGAGAGAAAGCTTTCGCTTTTCGCGGTGTAGTAGCTTTACTCCAAGCTCATTTTCCAAAGCCGCAACCTGCTGTGAAATAGCAGACTGCGAGATGTAACATTTCTCAGCCGCTTCGGTGAAGCTATTGCAGCGCACCACTGCCTGAAAATATTTGATCTGCTTCAGCATTTATACCTCACCCCGTCGTTTGAAAAATTCTTTCTATTCAGTCGATATGGAATTAAAAGTATTATAACAATCCATACCTTTTTGCAATATCCTGCGCGTAACTGTTGGATTCGGATTTTCCGTTTTGTACTGCATAAGTTCTATGTTCACCTTGCGCTTTCACGTGAAGATAGTCTATCTTTTCGCCGCATTCCTTGATTTTCGGTTGTGCCTCGCAAAGCTCGTGGTGATGCGTGATGAAAACACATTTTCCGCCTGTTTTACAGAGTTCATAGATGAAATTGGCGGCAATCGGAACGGCTTCCGCTGCCGACGTGGACGTAAAAGCTTCATCGATAAGCGCAAGACTGTTCTCTGTAAATCTGCTCAGAACTTCAGATAGCGAAATACATTCTTTTTCAAAGCGACCCAGAAGATTGACGTTTGCCTGTTCCTCCACGGATATCTTAAATATCGCATCGCATACAGGCAACGAAGCTTCTTTTGCAGGCACCGGCATGCCAAGCTGAAAATAATATTGCGCGGCAGCAAGAGAGTTGATAAATATCGTTTTTCCGCCGCTGTTGGGTCCTGTCAAAAGATAACAGCACACATCGTTTTTCAGGTGCACGGTGTTCGGCACAATCTCTTTTTTGTCTTTTTTGCGGCAAAGCTCATTGTCATAAAGGGAGACCACCTGAAAAGATCTGTCACGACTGACCTTCGGGAAGCACAACGGAATATTCTTTTCCTGAAAGATCCGGATCTGTTTGATCGCTTCCACAACAAAGCTGAGAGATTCCTGGAGTTCACAATAAGATGCAAGTCTTTTTTTCACATATTTCAGAAACCGGCTGCCGGAATGATGAAGTCCGCTATTCAAAACACTCCCCATCGCTTTTAGCAAAGCATAATTTACTTGCTGACTTTCTTGAAATCCAAGTTTTTTATCGATCACGGTAAGCGGCGCAATGCAGTGAAATTCGTCCCGCTCAAAATCCAATCTGAAAATGCGGTCAAGCAGATCGCCGGACTTGAATTCTTCTTTGTTTAACGAGAGAATACCGACTTCTTTTGGCTGATACATCGCGTCAAGATTCACCCCGATCGTCACACTGTTTATCGAACGAAGTTTGTCGCAATTCTTTTCATAATAACGGACCAAATGCTTGTACTCATCGTGTTCCATATCATTTTTTGCGATATTCCGCAAGCATTCCAGAATGGAAACAGCGTAACCAAAAAAACAGAATAAGTAATCAGAACCGGCAAACCTGCCATGGCGGAAAAGACGGGATTTGAAATCAAAAAGATGCAAAATAATAGAAACCACATCGGCAAAATAGGACGAAACAACAATCTTTTTGAAATAAAAATTCTGAAACAATTTCCCGAGGATAATATGGCCATGTAGTCAGAATAGTCAGACCCATATATTCCAAAGCTTTTCATATACATTGCCACCCCATCAAAATTCTATAAGTAAACGGCTATACGATCGAATTTTCGCCTAACGACTGATCTTCTTACATTAAAGATAGTTTTGAAATAGAGATATCCCTTCAATGTGCATTGGTAATACCTCTGCTATCTGTCTATAATTCTATTATATAATACCAAAGTCTGAAAGTCAACAATAATTTCTTACCGAAAGCAGGTTCAAGTCCTGTAAGTACGAAAAAAGGGCTTTTTTTCAGCAAATATTTTTAACATAAAAATTCACCCCTAAAAACACGAAAAAACCTTGATAAATCAAGGTTTTTTACGTGTACGTCTTTTCGTCCTGTAAAGATGTGCTTCCAAGTCGGAAAGACTATTGCTATCTCACATTTTTGAACAATCATGAATTGCTGTCGGGCATGACATTGATACACTCAATCGGTTTACACGCAACTTTTACATCTATCTGCTCCCCATAAAATCAGGGAGTGCAGACAATAGTGTTTTCAGGCGAGTACCTTTTTCAAAAGTTCAATTTTTTCTTTCGCCGAATCGCTGGTGTACGGTCTCTCTTCATCTTCATTTAAAATCGTTTCACACTCAAAATATTCTAAGCACTCAAGCATTGCATTACCAAACAGTTGAATATTAGATTTCAAATAATTTGCAAGTTCTTTTCCACTGAGCAGATTACTTCTTCCAAGATTAAATTCACGGCAAAACTCAAATGCAGGTAAAGAATCCGCAAAAGACAGGGCTTTATCCGCTTCGTTTTTCGTATAGTAACGATATACTAAATCTCTTGTGACCATAATTCTCATCTCGATGTTTGTGCTTATTTCAAGAATCTTTAAATACAGAAGTATGGCTTCATCGTAATTATCAGGTGATTCTTTTAATGTTCCGGATAATGCCCAAGCAAGTTTGTACATCAATTTTTCGTTGCCCGGATGCTTAATAAGCATCTCACGAAGAATGGGTACTGCCTGCATATAGTTATCACACTCAAACAATTCGTCCGCATAGTGGCAGGCTGTTTCGATTTCTTCGTTCTGCTTGCTTATGTCATGACAAAACAGATAGTCTATCGATACACCGAAATAATCAGCAATGATCGTTAACAGCGAAATATCAGGGTAAGAACTTCCTATCTCCCATTTACTTACCGCTTGAGAAGAAACTCCAAATATTTCTGCAATTTGTTCCTGCGTTAAGTTTCGCTGTTTACGTAGTTTTTTTATAACATATGAAAAATTAGCACTCATAGATTACACTCCTATTTTTATTACAGAATCGATTCTGATTACATTATATCGTAAAATCTTTGAAAGTCTATATACAGCTATTTGAATATAAATCAACCAGCCGTTGCATATGATTTTGGAATAACTTGTATGCCAAGATTTCAATTGTATTATACCGATTTTTATCTTTTAATTGAAAGAAAGACAAGAATCAAAAAGATAAGAGTATAGAAAATTGCCGTTTGTTTTTTGATGATCACTATGGAAAGACTATGTATTAAACCCATATAATTCATTTCGGTTGGATGAGTGTGCAATCAATCCAACTTGCGGTTGGATAATAACACGGAAATTAATACACCAAATTTCGTAAGTTCAAGTCCTGTAAGTAGGAAAAAAGGGCATTTTTTCAGCAAATATTTTTAACATCAAAATTCACCCCTAAAAACACGAAAAAACCTTGAAAAATCAAGGTTTTTTACGTGTACAGTCTTTTCGTCCTGTAAATATGGCGCCTTTTGTAGGACTCGAACCTACGACCCCCTGATTAACAGTCAGATGCTCTAACCGACTGAGCTAAAAAGGCATGTCCCGCTATTGCGGGATGTCAGCATCGACCTATTTTCCCGGGTCGTCTCCAACCAAGTATTTTGGGCACAT
>CAZVSW010000074.1:0-2732 GCA_964630005.1 uncultured Ruminococcus sp.
AGGAGGAAAGGGGTCTTATAGGGGAAAACGTAGTTTGCCCCTATAGGCGGAGCGTTAGCGACGCCCCGAAAGGGGTTTCGCAGGGGAAAACGCAGTTTGCCCCTGCTCCATTCTATCTGTATCTTGCTTTTGTCAAATACATATCTGCCCACGTGATGATCTTTGCGTGATCGCCGGCGATACGGTCGGACGCGCTGACTTCGACCTTGGGGTCGCACGGCGGCCAGCTTTCGGCGTATTCGGTCTTATAATCGATCTCAAGCGTTTCGTCGCCGGTGAGCACTATTCTGCCGCCAAAGCAATCGTCGCCCTCGCTGTGGGTGAGCCTGAACCACTTGGCGTCGTCCGCGTCGTCGCCCGCCTTTGCCTGCGGCGCTTTTTGAAGCACTGCCAAAAAAGCAACTGTTACTATACGCGTACGCGGGTCGCGGTCGGGGTCGGAAAAGGTACGGAGCTGTACGACAGCGTCGGTCTCCACTCCCGTTTCCTCCATAAGCTCGCGGCGTACCGCCTGTTCGGCAGTCTCGTCGGGTTCAAGAAAGCCGCCGGGCAGCGCCCATTTGCCTATAAACGGATGATTGCCGCGCTTTACCATCAATATCGAGCCCGTTTCGACGCAGTAGCACACCATATCCACCGTAACAGACGGGCGTTCCCATTTTGAAGGGTCGTATGCGGCAAGGAATTCTTCTTCGGTCAAGCCGTTTTTGTCTCTGATCACGTTATTCACAGCGGTTTCCTTTCTATTTTTGAGTTATGTCTGGGGTATTCGGCAGGGGTCGCGGCGATCTTTTCGATCACGATGAGCGAATAGTCCCTGTTTTCGCCGGGGAGGTTATATTTTTTAAACTCCTTCACGCGCCCGCCGAGGGTCGAAATGGCATTTTGTGCCTCCGCAAGTTCTTCATCGCCCTTACTGCCCTTCATTGCGATAAAGCGTCCGCCGACCTTTACAAACGGCATACACCACTCGCAAAGCACGTTAAGGCGGGCTACCCCGCGTGACAGCACGGTATCGTACGCTTCGCGGTGTTCGTTTGTGCGTGAAAGCTCCTCCGCTCTGCCGCAGAGGGTTTTTATATTGTTAACGCCGCAGTCCGCTCCCGCTTCGCGTATGAAGGCAAGCTTTTTTGCCGTCGCGTCAAGCGCCGTTACCTCAGCGCCGCTGACGACCGCAACGGGAAAAGCAGGGAAGCCGCCTCCGCTGCCAACGTCGAGCGCCCTGCCCGCGATCTCCCCGACCGTAAGCGCATAAAGCGAATCGGCAAAGTGAAGCACCGCGGCGGCGGACGGTTCTTTGACCGCCGTAAGGTTCATGACCTTGTTTTTTTCAAGAAGCAGGTCGCAAAAACGCGCCATGGCGGCTGTCTGTATGTCGGTAAGCGCGACGGGCGACGATTTTATTAATATTTCGGAAAATTGTTTATATTCAAGTTCGGTCATTTCTGTTACCGCCCGCAAGATAGATGAGTAGCACCGAAATGTCGGCAGGCGACACGCCCGAAATGCGGCTGGCCTGCCCGATCGAACGCGGCCGCTGTTTAATGAGCTTCTGGCGCGCCTCGATACGGATGCCTTTTATGTCGTTATAATCAAGCCACGAGGGGATGAGCTTTTCTTCAAGCGTTTTAAAGCGGCTGATCTCGGCAAGCTGTTTTTTTATATAGCCCTCGTATTTTATCTCTGTCTGCACGCGGCGCGCGATATGATCTTCAACGTCCGCCGTGCCGTCAAGGGCATAGATATCGGTTATCAGCACATCGGGGCGTTTTAAAAGCTCCGCCTTGCGCATTCCGCAGCCCGCAGGCTCATATCCGCGCTTTTCAAGCAGACTGTCAAGCTGTTCTGACGCCGGAATGCTCTCGCTCCGCAGGCGTTCGCACTCATGCGAGACTCTTTTTTCCTCTTCAACAAATTCGGCGTACGCCGCGTCGGACACAAGCCCGACGGCATGTCCCTTTGGAGTAAGGCGCGCCTTGGCGTTATCCTGACGGAGGTAAAGCCGGTATTCACTGCGGCTGGTCATTATGCGGTATGGTTCGTTTGTGCCCTTGGTCACGAGGTCGTCGATGAGCGTGCCGATATATGATTCGGCGCGTGAAAGCACAAGCTCTTCGCCGCCCTTTATTTTAAGCGCGGCGTTTATGCCCGCAACAAGCCCCTGAGCCGCCGCTTCCTCATAGCCCGAACTGCCGTTGAACTGCCCCGCGCCGTAAAGCCCGGGAATATCGCGGAATTCAAGCGTGGGTCTGAGCTGTGTCGGGTCTGAGCAGTCGTATTCTATGGCGTACGCCGTACGCATTATGACGGCGTTTTCAAGTCCCTTCATGGAATGGACTATATCGCGCTGAACGTCCTCGGGAAGCGACGAGCTGAGCCCCTGAAGGTACATTTCCTTGGTATCGAGCCCCATCGGTTCGATAAATATCTGGTGGCGCTCCTTATCGGCAAAGCGGACGACCTTATCCTCGATGCTGGGGCAATAGCGCGGACCGGTACCCTTGATCACGCCGCCGAAAAGGGGCGAACGGTGCAGGTTTTCGCGTATTATCCGATGCGTTTCGCTGTTCGTATAGGTCACATAGCAGGGGAGCAGGTTTTTGCCGTATTCGTTTGAGGCAAACAAAAACGCGGCTTCGTCGCCGTCCTGGCGTTCGAGCACCGAATAATCGATGCTGTCGGAATGTACGCGCGGGGGCGTTCCCGTTTTGAAGCGCACTACGCTGACGCCG
>CAZVSW010000074.1:2742-6010 GCA_964630005.1 uncultured Ruminococcus sp.
GACGCCGAGCTTCATAAGCGCTTCGGTAAGCTTTGTCGCCGGGAGCGTATTATCCGGACCGGAGGCATAGGCGTGTTCGCCGGCGATGATTCTGCCGCCGAGGCTTGTGCCCGTAGCGACGACCGCCGCGCGCACGCGGTAGATCATTCCAAAAGCCGTCTTCACGCCCGAAACACAGCCGTTTTCGGTGAGTATCTCGGTGACTTCCGCCTGAACAAGGGTGAGATCTTTTGTATTTTCCAATACATTTTTCATATAATTGCGGTAGCGCACTCTGTCCGCCTGCATTCTGAGACTGTGCACCGCAGGACCTTTGCTGGCGTTCAGCATACGCGACTGGAGCATAACGGCGTCGGCCGCCCTGCCCATCTCGCCGCCGAGCGCGTTTATCTCAAACACAAGATGCCCCTTGCCCGTGCCGCCTATGGAAGGGTTGCAGGGCATGTTGCCCACCAGGTCCATATTCATTGTAAAGACGGCGGTCTTCATTCCGAGACGGGCAGACGCAAGCGCCGCTTCAATGCCCGCATGTCCCGCGCCGATGACCGCAACGTCAAAAAACAGTTCTTTCATATTATATTATACCCGGATCAGATCGCGCCGCGCTGCATACATATACGCTCCGCAAGGCGGGTCGCGTTTTCGATACACTCGTCAAGCGGCTTGCCGCAGAGGTAATCATACATGAAGCGCGCCGAAAATCCGTCGCCCGCGCCGACCGTCGAGGTGATGACAGCAGGTCTTGGGCGGCGTGAGAAGCGGAAATCGCGGTTTTTTGCGTCATAAACAAACGCGCCGTCGCGGTCAAGGGTGACGATAATGAGCTTGATGCTCTTGTATGTCAGCGCAAGCTCGGTACAAACGTGAGCAAGCTCGCCCGCGCCGAGTATTCCCGCCTCCTCGCGGCTGAATTTCAATATTGTGGTATAGTTAAGAAGCTCTTTTATACGCTCATAGTCACAGCCCGTCTTTCTGATGTTTATGTCAAAAAAGGCTTCGTCCGCCGCCTTGCTCCGAAGCAGTGCGTCAAGCGCCAGCGTCGAGCGGTAGTTACGCTGTGCAAGCGTTCCGAAATAGACCATGCTGTATGATTTTTTAAGCGAGGGAACGGGAATGCGGTCATAGCTCACGTCGGTCTTTATGTCATAAGACGGCGTGCCGTCTGTAAGAGTGACCTCGCAGGTGCCGGTAGGGATTCCCGGCAAAACGGCGACATGGTCCGTTACAATGCCGTAATCTTTCGCAAGAGCAAGCGCTTCGCGCCCAAGCTCATCATCGCCGACAGCCGAAACCATCGCCGCTTCGCCGCCTATTTGCGAAAAGTGAGCCGCAAAGTTAAACGGCGCTCCGCCGATATAGCGTTCGCTGTCAAAAATATCAAAAAGAATTTCTCCAAAACAGAGTGCTGTCGGTTTCATGATTCAAATCCTCAATTTATTACCGTTCGCTGCGAAAGCCCTTTGATAGAAGCGAGGCACCAGTCGTAATCGTTGGTAGAGACTATGTTGCCGCAATATTCACACTTTGCAGAACGGTTGATTTCGAGCGGAGCACCGCAATAAGGACAGTTTTTGCGTTCCTTATCGTTGTCTACGCCGGTTTTTTTACCTGTTGTTCGAACGAGCGTCCACTCGTATTCCATAAATTTATCGGCGGTCTTACTGCCGCGCACCACATTCCCGGCGGCGTCAACGACATAGTCGGTCATGCGTGCGCTCACGCGGGCGATAATGCGGTCGTTTTTGCCGTTTTGATCCCAGCCGGTGAGCGAAACGCCAAGCACGGCGATACGCTCGATAATGTTTGTCTGATTGCTGTTTCGGTAAGCGTCGAGCTGGCGGTCTGTCTGAGCGAAAAATTCATCTGTAAGGCAGGTGCGCACGTCGCTCAGGTCCTTCGCCGTCCATGCCGCCTGCAAGCGTACGAACACGTTGCTGATCCCGGCTTCCATATCCGCGGCGGAAAAGTTGGGGTCAAGCTCCTTATAGCTTTCCATAGGTCTGAGCGCCGACGCAGGCGTTGCCTTCGGTACGTTCGTGACCGGTCGGCTGCTTACCGTCGGAGTATTTTTCTTTTTCGAGGCCGCGATAACGATACACGCGATGACGATCACTGCGGCGATGACAAGCACTGTCGGCGTGTCGAAATCGCCGATAATGACGGTGTTTCCGCCGCCCCAGTTGCCGCCGCCCCAGTCATTTCCTCCGCCGCCCCAATCGTCGTTGCCGCCGTAGTCAGCGCCGCCGCCGAAATCACCGAAGTCGAGCGGGGAAACGATCCCGGTCGCAGACACAGCTACAGAGAAAAGCGAAAAAACAACGCACAAAACGGTTATAACTATCAAAGCTCTTTTTTTCATGGCTATTTTCCCCCGAAAGCAAACAGCGCAGTCTGACAGCGACCGCGCCGCTTACTATCATATTCAGCAGGTAGTGACCTGCAAGATCTGCTTTAAAATGAAGGCGAAGACAAACTGCGTTTTCTCCCCGAACCCCTCTTTCTTTTAGTACGGAGACAAACTGCGTTTTTCTCCGTAAACCACTTTTCCTTTTCTCGCGCTTATCGCCGCTCCACAAAATGCCTGTAAGGTTTAAACTTACAAGCTCAAACAAAGTGAGCAGGCATTTTGAACGCTCCCCTCGGCGCGAGGGCTCGCGGAGCTCGCCTAAGAGGTGTTTTTTCGATGCGCATGTCCCCGAAAAAACGGATTTTTATTATATTCAGGAAGACAACGCATTCGCGTTTTCTCCCCGAACCTCTCTTTTCTCTTACAGATGACTTTGTCTTCTGTCGGTTAAATTAAAGAGGATACTTTTTGCACATAGCGTCGACGCGCGCGATGACCTCGTCCTTATGCTCGGCATAGTCGGGCTGTGCGACGATACGCATAAGCGCGGCGATCTCTTCCATTTCTTCTTCCTTGAAGCCGCGGGTGGTGACAGCGGGCGTACCTACGCGGATGCCGCTGGTAACGAACGGCGACTGCGGATCGGCAGGAATGGTATTTTTGTTGACGGTGATGCGAACCTCGTCGAGACGGTGTTCCATTTCCTTGCCGGTAATATCGAACGGACGGAGGTCGACGAGCATCAGATGGTTATCCGTGCCGTCAGAAACGATCGAGAAGCCGTTCTTTTTGAGCGCGGCGCAAAGTGCCTGCGCGTTTTTGAGTATCTGGGTCTGATATTCCTTGAATTCGGGCTTGAGCGCTTCGCCGAAAGCCACTGCCTTTGCGGCGATGATATGCATAAGAGGGCCGCCCTGAGTG
>CAZVSW010000074.1:6020-9310 GCA_964630005.1 uncultured Ruminococcus sp.
GTCGATGGCCTTTGCATACTGCTCCTTGCACATGATTACGCCGCCGCGAGGTCCGCGCAGGGTCTTATGTGTGGTGGTGGTAACGATATCGGCGTAGGGAACGGGTGACGGATGGAGTCCTGCGGCGACAAGTCCGGCGATATGAGCGATGTCGACCATCATGATGGCGCCGACTTTGTCGCATATCTCGCGGATGCGCGCGAAATCGAGCGTGCGGCAGTATGCAGACGCGCCGGAGACGATCATTCTGGGCTTGCAATCCATGGCGATAGCTTCCATAGCGTCGTAATCGAGAACCTGAGTGACGGGATCAACGCCATAGGGGACTATATTGAAGTTTGTTCCGGAAAAATTGACGGGAGAACCATGCGTAAGGTGACCGCCGTCAGAAAGGCTCATGCCCATAACGGTGTCGCCCGGCTTGAGAAGGGCAAAATATACCGCTATATTCGCGCTTGAGCCGGAGTGGGGCTGTACGTTAACATGGTCGCAGCCGAACAGCTTTTTGCAGCGCTCTTTTGCAAGGTTTTCGGCGATATCAACGCACTGGCAACCGCCGTAATAGCGCTTTGAGGGGTAGCCCTCGGCGTATTTGTTTGTAAGTACGCTGCCTGCTGCGGCAAGCACGGATTTGGACACGATGTTTTCGCTGGCGATCAGCTCAATATTATCCTGCTGACGCTTTGTTTCAAGCATTATAGCTTCATAGACTTCGCTGTCCGTATTTTTCAAAATGTCGATCTGATTCATATTTTTACCTCTCCTTATATTTGGAACAGAACTTAGACGATATTAAACAATAAGCTTCCGTTTATAATTATATAATAGATCGCGCTTTATGTCAATGACGAAACGCATAAAAATCCTTGACAATCGCATTTTGACGTGATAGAATTAGCTAAAGGAGGGAAGAGTATGTATCGTATAGCAGAATTTTTTCACGTTTCAAGCGCCGTTTACGGCGGCGATCCGTCGGGCATACCGCTGCCGAAGCGCGCGACTTCGGGCTCGGCGGGCTATGACTTTTTTGCCCCG
Source organism: uncultured Ruminococcus sp. (assembly GCA_964630005.1). Taxonomy (GTDB): domain Bacteria; phylum Bacillota; class Clostridia; order Oscillospirales; family CAG-382; genus UBA1206. Next base: position 7,056 of record CAZVSW010000074.1, read on the forward strand.
GACGAGATCGAGCTTGCCCCGGGCGAGAGCATATCTGTTCCCACCGGAATCAGAGTCAGAATATCCGAAGGCTGGGTGCTGTTTTTGCTTCCCAAAAGCGGGCTCGGCTGTAAATACCGCCTTGTGCTGGACAATACCGTCGGCGTTATCGACAGCGATTACTATCGCTCCGACAACGAAGGGCACATCCTTGTCAAGCTCACCAATTGCGGCGGCAAGCCGCTTGCCGTCAAAAAGCACGCGCCGTTTTGCCAGGGCGTTTTTCTGCCCTTCGGCATTACCGAAAGCGACGCTGCCGACGGCGTCAGAAACGGCGGGTTTGGATCGACAAGCTTTTAGACGGGGACAAACTGCGTTTTTCCCCCACACGAACCCCTATTTCTTCCGACAGCCGGAATATAACCGCGCACCTTATATAATAAATCCGCGCCGAAGGCGCACCTAACTTATTCACTATTCACTCCTCACTTTTCCCTCTTCTTGCATCCCCGTCTGTCCACTTAACCCGTCTTTATTATGAAAGGAAGTTTACACCATGAAATGTCCAGCCTGCGCTTACACTGACAGCCGTGTCGTCGATTCCCGCCCCTCTGCGGACGGTTCAACCATACGCCGTCGCCGCGAATGCCTCGAATGCGGCAGACGCTTTACTACTTATGAGATAATCGAGACCGTTCCGCTCGTCGTCGTTAAAAAAGACAAATCGCGCGAGCCGTTCGACCGCAACAAGATCTTAAACAGCATAATCCACGCCTGCGACAAGCGTCAGGTCACGCGCGGACAGATGGAAAACGCCGTCTCCGAGATCGAAGCATATCTTCAGAATTCGCTCCAGAGCGAGATTCCGTCGGCGCTCATCGGTCAGCTCGTCATGGAAAAGCTCAAAGCCCTTGACGAGGTCGCCTATATCCGCTTCGCGTCGGTCTACCGCCAGTTCAAGGACATTAACGACTTCATGTCCGAGCTTCAGAAGCTTTTGGAAGAAAAGATCTGAGCTTTTTCAAAACACAAAAACAACCGCCGTATAAAGGCGTCCCCGAAGTGAGACTCCTTAATACAGCGGTTTTGTTATTACGAGTTGCTTATAGGTCTTCCGCGAAAGCAGACAAAATATTCCGTCGTGCCATCGCCGTATTCACAGGCAATTCGAATCAAACGGTATACTTTTTTATGTTCAACAGATGAATCAGCCGCGTATAATAAGTCTGATCCAACCGGAATTACAACGCGAGAGTCCTCAAGCCGTGCCTCCCTTGAAAAGAAGCTCGGCGCGGAATAATGGAATTCCCCGTTTTCATCGATATAAAACAAATCCCACGATACCGATTTCGGAACTTCGCCATCAATTTCAAGCTCTACACTGTCGGCGAAGTATGGCAACAGATTGTCAGCTTTATATTCATCAAAAAATGCGTTCTTAGCTTTTTCAAACAACGCTTTGTGATCATAATCATATTCACTATTACTGTTGTCAACCTTTTTGCCGAAATATGTGCATGGCTTGTTGTCATAGGTTATTACAATACGCTCCTTGCTAAGCGACCCGGTCACGGCAACGCCGCCATAAGGGGGCAAATCGCTGGCATCAACGTCTGACAAAGCACCGCTTTCGACAATCGACGCGTCGTTTTCGGCATTACTCAGCGTATCGTTTTCCGCAGAGCAGGAAACCAGCAACACTGAAATTATGAACAAAAAGACGGCGTATTTGATTTTATTCGTGCAAAAATCAGCGTTGTTATACATAACTAATACCTGTAATATTCATAACCATTTGAATCATGTACATAAGGACAATTCCACATATCATGCTCGTATAGACCAGACTGACCCCATTTCGAAGTAAGTTTTACATATGTTGGTCCAAGTGTGCCATCAGCCCCTCCGGAGCTCACTATTGCGCTATGAATGGGTTCTGTGCCGTCCTTATAAATTATTCTATCCCCTATTATCAAAGCGCTGTATTCCGTTGCAGTATAGCCAAAATGTGCATTGCTAACCTGATCGCCATTCAACCAATAATTGCAGTCATTTTGTCTATACCAAGCATAGGAGTGGCAATTATATTTTACAGTCGGATCTCCAATAGGAGTAATTTCATAATATAAATTATGATATCATTTTAGCATATTATACGCGTCATGTCAATACTTTTTTTGCAAAACAGATAGTTTTTCATTTAGACGGAACTATAATATCCGTCGCGAAGCGACACCGCTTAATGAAAGAGGGGTTCGGGGAGAAAACAGCCGCAG
>CAZVSW010000075.1:0-9308 GCA_964630005.1 uncultured Ruminococcus sp.
ATCTGAACGGTTTTAACGTCGGTACGGTCTGATGCGATGTCGATAAGCGAGGAATCCTCGATAATAAGTCCGCCTGCCTTGACCTTGTTCATAAACTTGGTAAGCGAAGGCTTGTTCATTGCTATAAGTATATCGGGTGCGGTGACAAGCGGAGAGCCGATGGGCTCGTCTTCGATGTTGACAGAGCAGTTGCATGTACCGCCGCGCATTTCCGGTCCGTAGGAGGGAAGCCAGCTTACTTCCTTACCGACCTTCATTCCGGCTGAAACGAGCTGCTTGCCTGCAAAAAGTATACCTTGTCCGCCGAAGCCTGCTAAAAGAATTGCTGCCATTTTATTTTTCCTCCTTTGTGATGTCTTTATAAACGCCGAGAGGATAATGCTCGATCATATTTTCTCTGAGCCATTCGAGCGCTTTTTGAGGAGTGAGACCCCAGTTGGTCGGGCAGGTGGAAAGAACTTCTACAAGAGAAAGTCCCAGACCCTTCTGCTGAGTTTCAAAAGCCTTCTTTATGGCTTTTTTTGCGGCTCTTACGTTCTGTACGCAGTCGACCGAAACACGTTCGACATATGCTGCGCCGTCAAGAGTGGAGATCATTTCGCTGACTCTGATAGGATTGCCCTGGATCTCCTTTTTTCTTCCGTAAGGAGAGGTGGTGGTAACCTGACCAAGAAGGGTGGTAGGCGCCATCTGACCGCCTGTCATGCCGTATATTGCGTTATTGATGAATATGATAGTGATGTTTTCGCCTCTCGCGCCGACGTGAACCGTTTCGGCAGTACCGATAGCGGCAAGGTCGCCGTCTCCCTGATAGGTAAATACGGTTTTGTCGGGGTTGGCGCGCTTAACGCCGGTAGCAACGGCCGGCGCTCTGCCGTGAGGTGCTTCGATCATATCGCAATTAAAATAATTATAAGCAAATACCGAGCAGCCGACAGGTGCGATACCTACTGCCTGCCCCTCCAGACCCAGCTCGTCAAGAACCTCAGCCACAAGACGGTGAACGATACCGTGAGTGCAGCCGGGGCAGTAGTGGAACGGTGTGTCGGTAAGTGCATGGGGTTTTTCAAAAACTGTTTTCATAATAGTATAGCTCGCTCCTTTCCTTTATTTAGACATACGAACGATCTGCTCATAGATTTCATCTACGGTAGGAACCATACCGCCGGTTCTTCCGAAGTGTTCAACAGGAACTTTGCAGTCGATCGCGACCTTGATATCGTTGACCATCTGACCCATGTTCATTTCGACGGAAAGGAACTTCTTTGCGGTCTCGGCGGTCTCCTTAAGTTCTTTGTTGGGGAAGGGATAAAGTGTTACGCAGCGGAAGAGTCCGGCTTTGATGCCGTTATCGCGGGCCATCTTAACTGCGCTGCGTGCTACGCGCGCGGTGATGCCGTAAGCGACAATTACGATATCTGCGTCGTCGCAAAGATATTTGTCACAAATAACTTCGGTTTCTTCGATCTGCTTATATTTTTCAAAGCGTTCGACGACCGTCTTTTCAAGAACCTCGGGCTCTATGTAAAGGCTGTTAATGATATTGTGGTCGCGCTTGCCGTTGTGACCGTTGCAGGCCCATGTCTTTTCGGGAATAACGCGTGCGGTGCGTTCTTCAAAGTCGACCGGCTCCATCATCTGACCGAGAGCGCCGTCTGCAAGGATCATTGCCGGCATTCTGTAGATATCGGCAAGGTCAAAGGCAAGTCCGGTGAGGGAAGCCATTTCCTGAACCGATGCAGGGGCGAGGACGATCATGTGGAGATCGCCGTGACCGGGAGCTTTTGTTGCCTGATAGTAGTCAGACTGTGCGGGCTGAATGCCGCCGAGACCGGGACCGCCGCGCTGTACGTTAACGATAACGCAGGGCAGATCGCTTCCTGCTATGTAGGATATTCCTTCGGATTTTAAGCTGATTCCGGGTGAAGACGACGATGTAATGGCTCTTGCGCCGGAAGCCGACGCGCCGAGAACCATGTTGATAGCGGCGATTTCGGATTCAGCCTGAAGTGAAAGACCGCCGCGCTTTGGCATGTTCTTTGCCATATATTCAGAAAGCTCGGTTTGCGGTGTGATAGGATAACCGAAGAAAAGCTTGCAGCCGGAGCGGATAGCGGCTTCAGCGATTGCTTCGTTGCCTTTCATAAGTAATTTTTCGCCCATTGTGTTTAAACCTCCTTTTCAACCTTAATAACAACGTCAGGGCACATCATTGCGCACATTGCACAGGCGATGCAGGCTTCCTGATCCGTTATCATTGCAGGGTGGTAGCCTTTTGCGTTGATTTCATTCTTGTTGAGGATAAGAATCTTCTTCGGACATGCATCAACACAGAGGCCGCAGCCCTTGCAGAGTTGTTTGTTGAATGTTACTCTGTTCATGGTATACCTCTTTTATAATGTTAATTTATTATCATAAATATCAGAAATACTTTTTTGTGACGTCCGATATTACCGAAACGTCGGGCAGATAGCTGCAAAACGCCGTTGTTGCAAGAAGCGGCAGAGACACTGCCTTTGCAAACTCAGCGGCCTTGGTCAGCCCGTTTTTAACGGTATCTGCGGTTGTTTCACTGCAAAGATGAGTGTTATTGATTATTCCGGTAAAACGCATTCCGGACGATGACTCGATCTCTCTGAGTGATTCGATCGCCGAGTCCGTGCAGGTGTTTTCGGGTCTTGAGGCGTTGAAAACATAATACATATCATAGCCGCAGGCTTCGAAATCTTCCCTGAAGCCGCAAAGCACCGTCGAGCCTTCAGCACCGCCGCCTACGTCGACGATCACTGTTTCGTCGCGCTCAAATATGGTGGGAAAAGCGGGCGGAAGAGAGGGAATGTCAACGTTAGTATTGGCAAATTCGGGAATCAGCGTAGTTACGCCCATTTTTCTGAGCATTTCGGCGTTGTCGGCTGTGCGGAAATAAGGGTTGACTATGTCAAGGTCAACGATGACGGCCGAGCCCTTTTCTTTTATTGCTTCCATGGCCAGATTAACGGCAATGTTGGTCTTGCCGCTGCCATAGTAGCCGCAAATAACGATAATTCTTGATCTAAGAAGTTTTTTCACTGTCAGCACCCCCGTATTATATCCCCGGGCAGGGCATTATCAAGCCTCATATAAAATTCCATACATGGATGAGGAGTTGATTCGATCGGGTTCATTTCGGAGTCGAACAGCTCGGTCACGGTTATATCTCTGCCGAGTTTTCCGGGAGAGAGCAGTTGAACCACGGTGTTATTAAGCATTTTGTTGCGCTGGAAGCATCTTGCAAGCCTTGTATCGGGATCGTAATCGGTGACGGTTGCAAGGAAAGCTTTTTCGCACAGATATTCGTTTTTTGGAACGATATTTGCCTGCACGTGCGGCGATTCATACCAAAACCCGGTGCAGTACTCGCGGTGGCTTACGCCGTTCAGCTCAGCCATGTACTTATCCGAAAGCGGCACTCCGTTTATAATGTCGCACAGTGCCATTTTATAGGCGTTGGTTACGCAGGCGGTATAATAGGCGGATTTCATTCTGCCTTCGATCTTCAGGCTGTCGACGCCCGAATCCATCAGATCGGGGAGATGATCGATCATGCACATATCCCTGCTTGAAAAGAGGTAGCTGCCGTGTTCATCCTCTTCTGCCGAGATAACGTCGTCGGGTCTTTTTTCTTCGTGAAGATAGTATTTCCAGCGGCAGGGCTGTGTGCAACGTCCGTTATTTCCGCTTCTTCCGGTAAAATACGACGAAAGAAGACATCTGCCGGAATAAGCGACGCACATTGCGCCGTGTATAAACGCTTCAAGCTCAAGCTCTTCGGGTATATTCTGCCTAAGCGCTCTGACGTTTTCAAGCGTAAGCTCGCGTGCAAGCACGATTCGCTTGACGCCGTAATCATGCCAGAAGCGGCAGCCGAATGAGTTGACGGTCGAAGCCTGGGTGGATAAGTGGATAACGGCTTCGGGAATGTGTTTTTTGATAATTTCCATCACGCCGATATCTGCCACGATAAAGGCGTCGGGGGTTACGCTTTTCAGCTCTTTCAGAATCTCTTCAAGCCGTGCGGTCTCCTGCTCGACGGGGAGGGTGTTCAGGGTGAGATAAAGCTTTTTCCCCTTGGAGTGAACGAATCTCAGCGCTTCGTCAAGCTCTTCGAGCGTAAAATTATCTGCCGCTGCGCGCATACCGAATTCCTTCAGCGCGCAATACACCGCATCAGCGCCGTAATTTATCGCAAAGCGGAGCTTTTCGGGGTTTCCGGCGGGCGAGAGCAGCTCGGGGATCTTAGTTTTCATATTCCTCGTTGTCCTTTTTTACTGTAAGCTTATTGCGGTCGTGCTGCGCTCTTGTTTCGGCGTAATAGGTCTTTCCCGCTTTATTCGAAACAAAGTAATAGGCGTTTACGGAGTTGCCGTCGCTGTCAACCGGTGCGTCGGGGTAAATGGCGGCGGAGAGCGCATCATAGCCGGGGTTACAGATAGCTCCGGGAGGTAGACCGGTATATTTATAGGTGTTATACGGGTTGTCGATGTTTAACTGTTCCTGAGTGAAATCCTCGACGTGCTCATCCAAAATATATTGTATGGTGGCGTCGGACTGAAGATATGGGAAGGTACCCGAATGGGTAAGGCGGTTGTGAAAAACATATGAAACGGATTCAAAATCGATAAACAGCTTGGCTTCTGCCTGGATCATCGACGCGAGTGTTACGATGTCGTCGACAGACATGTTGTGTTTGTCGATATCCTCTTGAAACACTTCGAGATAGCGCCAGAATTTATCGTTGAAGTTGTTCAGCATCTTGTTTATAACGGTATATTCGGCAGAGCTTTTATAAAAGAAGTAGGTGTCGGGATAGAGATATCCTTCCAAGCGGTATTTTCTTGTTTCGGGATATCCGTTTGTATCGAGCCAGACAACGAATTCGTGCTTATAGGGGTAATTGTTTATTGCTTCGACATATCCTTCGCGTGTGCCGATGCCTTTTTCGACCAACAGGTCGATTATTTCGTCCACGGTAAAGCCTTCGGGTATGGTGACGGATATCTGCTCGTTGACAAACGGCTCGGTGGTGAGCGCGGCAATGAGCTGGTTATAGTTCATTGTGGAATTAAGCGTTTTTTCGCCGGGAATATATGATGTGGCAGTGTCGCCGTCCGTCTTATAAATAAGGTAGAGCTCAAACATCCAGTCATATTTGATGATACCGTTTTTTTCAAGCAGATAAGCGATCTCCTTGTCGGTGGCGTTTTCGGGTACGCTTACTTTTATTTCGCGGTCGGTTTTTACAAAGGCAAAAACATCGTTGGCGATGGTTATGGCGTAATAGGAAACATAAGCGGAAATAATGCACACGACCGCAACATATATGACCGCTTTCGCAAGAAAGCTCATGTTTGTCAGCGCATACCAAACTTTTTTCAGAATTTCGACAGCTTTGCCGCTTCCGCTTTTTTTCGAAGCGGGCTTATTTTCTGTTTCGGTCAGCGCGACCGGCGCGGTGTCTGCGAGGTGCGCCGAAATATTCATAGAGGTATCGGACGACGGGACGCTGTCTTCGGAAAGAATGGTGGCGTTATCCGAAAAATGGTTTTTCAGGGCTTCGCTGTTGATTTTTGCTTCCGTACGTGCCCGCGGCGCTTCTTTCGGGCGCGGAGCGTGCTGGGAGGTACTGACAGCTGAGGGTGCTTTTTCTGACTTTTTTGATTTTGAAGAGCTGCCGAACAGCGCACGGATTCTGTCTGATAAGGAGGTCTTTTTCTGAACACGTTTCTGAACAGACTGTTTCGGTCGGGCTTGCGCGCCCGAAGCGGAACTTTCTGCTGTTTTGGTGTTGTTGGCATTCTGAACGCTGCGCGGGACGGGCTTTGCGTTATCGGGACGCTCGGTTTTCTGAGGCGCGCTTTTTTGAACTTGGGGAGCACCTGACGACCCCGGAGCGTTATTCTGAGCCGCGTTCTTTTTTTGTTCGGCGCGGTATTTTTCCATTATGGCGAAAATATCCTCTGTGTTGCCGGAGGTATTTTTTTTGTTATTGTCATCCAGAGGCATATTGTCGCTCCTTTCTGTTCTGACCGGATCTCTGCGTGTTATGAGTCAAATAAATCTTATAAAAGCGTATGTTTTAAAATCAGATGAGTATCGTGATGATCACGAAAACGAAAACCAGTACGAAGAATGCAGGCGACATGAAAACGGTCTTTATTCCGCTCAGAACGCCTCCGGGCGACGGAAGTGCGTTTTGCGGCGGGTTTTCGCTGCGATTCCAAAAAATGCTTTCGGTGCGGGAGAGCATGAGCACCAATGACAGAAGAAACACTGCCATGAGTATGAAAAACACGAAGAAAGCCCCGCATTTTTGGATCGTCACCCTGAGGAAGAGGTCGCTTGCGTATATGCTGAGCAGATTGCTGCCCATATGCACCAGTATCGGCGCGAATACCGAGCGGCAGACAACGGCGCATACGCCGAGTATGATACCGTTGAAGAAATATATCAGTATGCCTTCAAAAGAAAAGTGTGCAAGCGAAAAGCATACGGCGCTGAATACAACTGCGGTAAATGAGCCGAATGCGCGGTATTCGGAAAGTACTACGCCACGGAAGAACAGCTCCTCGCATATGGCGGGAACAAGCACAAAGGCGACGATTATTTCAAGCATATTGGTGTTTTCGTCGGACTCAACGCCGGAAATGAAGAAGTTCACTTCGGACGGAGATGCGCCTGTTTTTATGAAGTAAAAATATTTTATGAGGATCGTTCCGGTGATCATGACCAAAAACGAAAATATCAGAAAAAGAAACTGACCCGGTCTTACCGCCGAAACAAACATGGGTGTGCTGAGCCGCCGCCCCTTGACAAAGTAGTACAAAACGCAGGGGAAGATGAACACTATCAGCTGAATGACAGATATCATCAAAAAGACATTATCGTCGTTTCTGCTGTTTTCAAGCAGCTTTCCCGAAACGGAAAGCAATATAAGCACAAGCGCCACAAGGAGCGGAGCTGTAATCGGCGCAAGGGAAAGGATGTCCTTTGGCTTGCCGTTCATAAAGCCTTGCTGCTGACGGTCTTTTTGCGTATATCTTCGGAAACGTCGCTTCCGAAGAGCGCGTCGATAAGCGCGAAGCCGAATTCAAGCGAAACGCCCATCGCCGCCGCAGTGATTATATTGCCGTCGCGCACAACTTTTTTCGACGATACGACAGCGTGTTTCAGCCCGTCTTCCATGCCGGGGAAGCATATGGCTTCAACCCCGTCAAGCAGACCGAGCTCTGCAAGCGCAGTAGGCGCGGCGCATATCGCTCCTACAAAGCCGCCGTTATTATAGACGTCTTTAACAAGACCGCCGACTTTTGCCGAAGATTTCAGATTTTCCGTACCTCTGCCTCCGCCGGGTAGAATTATCATATCGCAGTCGGGGGAGATCAGATCGATCGTTGTGTCGGCTTTTACAGCAAGCCCGTGAGCGCCGACAACCTCTGTGTTGCCGCTTATCGAGACGGTGGTGACGTCCGCGCCGGCACGGATGAGCAGATCCCAGGGTGAAACAAATTCGGTTTCTTCAAAACCGTCTGCCAACATAAAATAAACTCTTTTCATATAATATACCCTCCGTTTCGCAGTATTAATTCAATATCCTTGCTAATGCTCTCGATCGTGCGCATATCGTTGCCGTCGGAGCATTCGACGGTCTGCCAGCCAAGGCGTGCGGCGGCAAATTTCGCCGCGCGATAGCTTTTTTCAAGGTGATCGGAAGATTTTTCGTGAATATCCATCACACGTCCTGTTTCTGCGGATCGCTTCGCGATGTGCCTTTTGGCGATCTCCGGCGTCAAACAAAGATAGATCACGGTTTCGGGCTCGGGCAGACCGAGCTTTTTATATTCATAGTCGCCAAGCCAGTCCAAAAAGCTTTCCCATTCGCTTTCCGGAAGCTTGGAAAGCTGATGAACGGCGTTTCCGGTTGTATATCGGTTGCAGACGATGATCTTCCCGTCGTCGCAGTCGCGTTTCCAGTCCAGCATATAGGAACAATATCGATCGCAGGCGAAAAATGTGCTGGCGGCGAAAGCGTTCACGTCCTCGGGCGAGCTGCCGAAGCCGCCGCCGAGATAGAGATTGACAAGATCGCTCCAGGGTTCTTTGTATGTAGGGAACGAGAGATAGCGGTATTCTATTCCAAGGCTGTCAAAAAGCCTGAGTATAAGCTTGGTTTGGGTCTCTTTTCCGCTGCCGTCCAATCCGTCGACGGCGATAAGGCGTTTTTTCATCTGAATTTTTCTCTCATTTCAGCGGCTTTTCCGCAACTCATCCTGCCTTCGGGGCAAGCGCCGCCGACGCAGGCAGGACCGGCCAGGGCAAAAAGATGCGGCGCGATCTTTTTCACTTCTAAAAGCATGGCTGTGGCGAGCTCGCGTATCTCCCACTGAGCACGGTTACAGCAGCGCTGACGGAAGAAATTTTTAAGCGACCTTGCGTTCATGGTCATTATGATGCGTGTGTCGCAGGCGTTCGGAAGCACGGCGCGTGCGTCTTCTATCGCCATTTTTGATGCGCTCTTTTCCGCTTCTTCGGGCGATCTGCCCTCGGCGATCAGGCGCGCGGTGTGATTCTTTTTAAGTATTTCAGTAAGACGGTTATAATGCTGTCTGTCTTCCTCCATGGCGGCGAGAAACTCTTCGCGGGCTTCGTCGTCCGCTTCGATAGACGGAGGCATGATGTATGAGAAGTTGCTTTTATCAACGTACCTTTGGCTCTGCACCGAATAAGAGGCGATGCGATGGCGTGTGATCTGAGCCAGCAGAGAGCGCGACACCCCTTCTATTGCGAAGGTAAACGACACGTGCTCTATCGGCGATTCGTGACCGAGCCCGGCGAGCATGTCGATAAACGAACAGACTTTTTCGGGCGTAAGATTATCGAGCAGGGTATCTATATCCGACGAGGCATAGCAGAGCTTTGCGGCGGCCGCTACAAACTTTTCAGGTTCGGGAGTGTGTGCAATAATGCGGACTTTCACGGTGGTGCATTCCTTTCGGTGGTCGCCCCGCGCCACGAATTCCCACGGCGGTACATTACACTATGGTATAGCACGAGGATTTTATATCACATAGTATAACATATAAAAGCGTAAAAATCAATGAATCGGTGTGAATTTTGTTTGTAACAGCAAACAAAAAAGCCGCCTGAAAACGTGATTATTTTTCCGGCGGATAAATACCCATTGACAGACACGCGTAAAAACGTTATAAGAGCTGTGTAGCGTATCGGCTTATGCCGATCTTGAGGGCGAATATTGACGTACGATGTCGTAA
>CAZVSW010000076.1:0-9231 GCA_964630005.1 uncultured Ruminococcus sp.
AGGAGTTTTCTGTTCAACGGCAGAAGCCTCACACGCACCACTGGCCTTCATGACACAGAAAATGATCGTCGAATTTGCTGACGGTCGCGACGCCAAGAGTGTCATGCGTGAGGTGCTTAGGGCGTGCAAAAAAATAGAACCCGACTGTGAGATCGCAATCTGAGCTTTATAGGAGGACTCATAGATGCAGGAGCTCATCATCAACATACTGCTTGGGTGCGTTATTATCACAGCGGCTTCGATTCTGTTTTTTGTAGGCAGACGCGAAGGCGGAATGAAAAAGAAACAAAAAAGCACCATGCGGCGCATACTTATTACCTCGCTGTTCTTGCTGATCCTACAGCTCACACCGTCAGAATTTTTTGACACAGCAGATAAATACCTGTTTTCCTCAGCCGGACGCACAATACGTTTTATCTGCTATCTTGCCGATTATCTTATAATCGGCTATGATATTCTGAAAAAAGCCGCAGTCGGTATCAAAAACGGCAGAATCTTTGACGAAAACTTTCTCATGTCAGTAGCGACGATAGGCGCGATGGTGCTGGCCGTTTATCAAAACGGCGATTATTTAGAAGCGATTGCAGTAATGCTGTTTTATCAGATAGGCGAGTGGTTTCAAAGCTATGCAGTGGGAAAAAGCCGCCGTAGCATCAGCACTCTGATGGACATACGTCCCGACTATGCCAATATCGAAAAAAACGGCAGGCTCGAGCGAATATCGCCCGATGAAGTGCCCGTCGGCAGTATAATTGTCGTACAGCCCGGCGAGAAAGTGCCGATCGACGGCGTTATAGCAGAAGGCAGTTCATCTCTCAATACCAGCGCCCTGACAGGTGAAAGTCTGCCTCGGCAGGCAAATGCAGGCGACGATATCATAAGCGGGTGCATCAGTATGAGCGGTGTTTTGAAGATTCGCACCACGAAAGAATTCGGCGAATCGACAGTTTCAAAAATTCTTGATCTGGTCGAGAATGCAAGCTCACGCAAATCAAAATCCGAGGATTTCATTTCAAAATTTGCCAAAATATACACGCCCGCCGTGTGCTTCGGAGCGCTTGCTTTGGCAATATTGCCGCCGCTTGTGCGGATGCTGTTCTTAAGCCTTTCCGCCGATTGGAGCGTATGGATATACCGTGCGCTGACATTTCTTGTTATCAGCTGTCCCTGCGCTTTGGTTATAAGCATTCCGCTTAGCTTTTTTGCCGGCATCGGCGGCGCAAGCCGGGAAGGCGTGCTTATAAAAGGCTCGAACTATCTCGAAGTGCTTTCAAAGACCAAAACCGTTGTTTTTGACAAAACCGGCACACTCACGCAAGGGGTATTTGAAGTCAACGCCATACATCACAGCAAGCTTGACGATGCGAAGCTTGTCGAATATGCCGCGCTTGCAGAAAGTGCGTCCTCGCATCCGATCAGCAAAAGCTTGCAACGTGCGTACGGCAAGTCGCCCGACCGCAACCGCGTCAGCAGCATTCAGGAACTCAGCGGCAAAGGCGTTGTTGCAAATGTCGACGGCGTAGAGGTTGCTGCCGGAAACGGTAAGCTTATGGCGCATCTTGATATACCCTATATCGACTGCCACCAAAGCGGAACAATCATTCATCTGGCGTTAAACGGCGAGTATGCAGGTCATATCGTCATTTCCGACGTCGTTAAACCGGGTTCAAAAGCGGCGATAGCTTCGCTCAGAGACACCGGAGTGGAAAAGACGGTAATGCTTACCGGCGATACCGCCAAGGTCGCATCTCAGGTGGCGGATTCGCTTGGCATTGATGAGGTGTACAGCGACCTTTTACCGGGTGATAAGGTTTCTAAGCTTGAACAGCTTCTTTCAAACAAGCGCGGCAACTCAAAGCTTGCGTTTGTCGGCGACGGTATCAACGACGCGCCGGTATTGTCGCGTGCGGATATCGGCATCGCCATGGGTGCAATGGGCTCTGACTCCGCCATAGAGGCCGCTGACGTAGTTCTGATGGACGACGATCCGTTGAAGATCCCGAAATCCATTAAAATATCAAAAAAATGCCTTCGCATCGTATACGAAAACATTGTTTTCGCACTGCTCATAAAGGTTCTGTGTCTGATACTCGGCGCATCGGGGGTCGCCAACATGTATCTGGCTATCTTTGCCGACGTCGGCGTCATGATTCTTGCTGTACTCAATGCGATACGCTGCTTATTCGTAAAAAGACTTTAGGCCGTTATTCCTTAACCATCAAAAAGAGTGAGACAACAGCCTGGATTCTTTGAAATCCCTGACGTTGTCTCACTGTTTTAATTAAGCCGTTTGATAAGAAAATACTTTGTAAGCTTCGGATCTGTTGAATCGGGCCGCACAAACTCGGCAACAAAACCGAGCTTTTTATAAAACTCAGGCGCTTGAAATTCATAAGTAGTCAGGCTTATATTATCAAAGCCCATGTTCTTATACCGATTTTCAACTGCCAAAACGAGCTTGGTGCCAACGCCTTTACCGCGGCACTTTTCCGTCACGATGAGGTCGCTTATATGAACCTCATTATAATAAGTATGTCCGGTCAAAACGCCGACTGTTTCTCCGTCGGCACTCGCAACAAAGCAAAACGGCGTAAAATCACATATCAATCCGTTTTTGACGGCATATTCGTTGAATTCACGGTCTATTACCTCGCCGAGCCCGTCATCACAGCTTTCGCGATATTCTATATTCAACATATTCATATGCTACTTTATCACTTCAAAAGCAACCAGACCTGCATTTCGGTCGTTCCCCTGTTTGCGAATGCCGAATACGGTATCAACGTAAGCGGAATCTCCTCATAATCGTCGCAGGCGTCATAATACAAGAGATCCGATTCTTTGGGGCGGTAAGCCGTTGTTTTTAATGAAGGGAGCGAAAAATCGCCTTTCATGAGCTCAAACTCCGAATTTTTATCAATCGCGACGCATTTAATATCGCTACCGTTATCAATGCCTTCGGCGCAGTACACGACCGGTCCGCGCATTACGGCGACTCTGCCGGCGTCTGCGTGAACACGGCGGTTTGCAGAAACTATGCGCACCGACATATCAAATTCAATTTTCACTTCAATGCTCTTATCGAGCTCGATATACGCATATCCGTTTTTCACGGTATACTGATGATCTACGGTGAATTTCCTGCACCAGCCCGGAATACGGAAAGCGATATATTTTTTATCAGCCTCGCAGTTTATCACTACGCTGCCGCTTGCGGGATAATCGGTCTTCTGAGTGATATGTACGCCGTCGATCTTCGCTTCAGAGCCGGCGTACTGATGAACATAAACTGCATCATCGTCAAAACCGTATATATGGTCACCAACTGACGCCACGGTTCTGAGTACGTTAGGAGGACAGCACGAGCAGTCGAATACTTCTACCCTTTGGGTGATAGGAAAATGATCATAAAAATTAGTCGACGCGTTGACGTTGTTGAAATCGACATCGATCTCAAGCGGATTTTCATAAAAGAACGACTTTCCGTCCTGCGATACACCGGACATTACACCGTTGTAAAGCGCCTTTTCCACTATGTCGCTGTATCTCGAATCAGCGGAGAACCTAAGCATACGCTTTGCAAACATAGAAAGCGCTATAGCGGCGCAAGTCTCTGCGTACGCAGTTCTGTTAGGCAGGTGGTAATCGATCGTAAATGCCTCGCCCATATTGGTTGAGCCGACGCCGCCGGTGATATACATACGCTTGTTTGTAATATTATCAAAACAACGCTCACATGCCTTTTTCAGTTCCTCATCGCCAAACTCAAAAGCAACGTCCGCCGCACCGCAAAGCAAATAGAGCGAGCGTACGCAGTGTCCTTCGGCAGTACTGCGATCCTTGATGAGCATTTCGTCCTGGTTGAACGAATCCTTAGTAAAATCGGGCATACCCTCTTTGCCGTTCATGCCGTGAACGTCGATAAAGTGCTTTGCAAGCTCAGCATAGCGCTTTTCACCTGTAGCTCTATACAGACGTATCAGTGCCAACTCCAGTTCCGGGTGACCGGGCGTGGTAAAGGGAGCGCTCTTTTCAATCTTGAATACGCGCTCGATATAGTCGGCATATTTGCACATGGCTTTTAAAAATCTGTCCTTGCCTGTTACCTGATAGTAAGCCGAAGCGGCCTCAAACCAGTGACCGGCGCAGTAGAGCTCATGGCAGTTACGGTCCGTAAAGCGCTTATCCTGATCAGAAACAAGATAATGGCTGTTGAAATAGCCGTTTTCGTCACTGTTTTTAATAATATTGTCGATCGCATCTTCAATGACCGAAGCGGCAAATTCGTCGTCCTTTTCATTAAGAATATAAGCCGCGCCTTCTATCCATTTTGCGACGTCGGAATCCCAGAATATATGGGGCAGGTTAGGATCGCCCGGCTTCCAATCGCACTTCAGGGCGCTGAATCTATGAGTATCGCTAAATCGGTCGTATACTGCTTTTAACGTCACATTGCTGTTAATATCCTGGCGTTCCCTCCAGTAGCCGCCCGTTATTCTTACATCTGTATGTTTAATATTTTCCATTATATGTCCTCCGAATTGAAGAATTTTTGTCAGACTAATGTTTTGTCACCATATAGAAAACAATACTATTCACTAAACATTGTCATCGAGTGGAAATTCCTCTGTTTCCCAGTCAATAATAATGCCGGGAGCAGTTGAAGTTGTCACAACATCTCCGTCAAGCGGAATCAGCTCCATCGTTGGCTTTTCATAATCTTCCCTTTTTTCGTTTGCAAAAGCTTTTTCACAGCTTCCGCAAAACAGCTTTATATTGCAGTTTATAGGTCAAACACTCCTTATTTCGCCGTATGGATGCGAAACATAGATCGAAAATCTGACACAAAATAGCCGATTTTCCCAAATTGCATTTTGCATTACTTAATACCCGTGCATTATCAATGCCATCATATATTCATTTCCAATGAATGCAATTGCAATACTGATGAAAATATTATATAGCAATTCGAGTAAAAAATCAAGTATTTTAACCTTTAGATTGTGAGATTTTCAGACGGTAACTAAACATATCTCCCCAGCATAACAAAGTCTGCCCTTCACTGCCCACGATAGAAATTTGCAAATGATTGCTATTTCTTTGTTGTGTGATGGCTATCATGATCTGAAACCTTTTGTTTCCACATAAAATCCCGGATATATAAAAACGACAATCTTCTATCGAAAATTGTCGTTTCTTTTTGTGATGCGGCTACGAAAAAGAATCAAATATCTCGCTACGCTCGATGTGAAATAATCCTGCGGATTATGAAATTTTGCGGCTGTGCCGCAAAGTGAAATAAAATAAATCCACTCATGCCCTCAGGCATTTCATACGCTGCAGGCGTATTTCATATGCGAAGCATATTTCACAAATCCACTGCGTGGATTTATTTCATTGAAAAAGCACTTGCTTTCGCAAGTGCTTTTTCTTGGCGCGCCATGAGGGATTCGAACCCCCGACCTACTGGTTCGTAGCCAGGCACTCTATCCAGCTGAGCTAATGGCGCATATTACCGCGATTTAGTTGTTACACTCTTACCGCGATTTAGTTGTTACACTCTTATCGCGCTCAGTTAGTATATCACGAAAAGCGGTATTTGTCAATATATTTAGCGAAATTAATCCTAAATATTTTTATCAAGTGTAACATCGATATCCTTGAGGTGCATGAAATGATTCGAAAGCTTGAGCTCCTTACCGTTATCAAGCTTGAACAGATGATTATAACCGTATGTATCCATATATACGCCCTTAACCGTAGAGCCGTCAGAAAATCTTATAACGACATGTTCTCCGCCGCCAAGGATCAGCTTCCCAACCAGGTAATTCATATATACACTCCTTCACACTCAAATATATCAGTAACTTGCGTCAGATATTACTTTACCGCTCCTATAATCAACTATAGCGGGGCGCTCGACACGCCCCGCGTATAATCCTGAGTATAAAAGCTAATTAATTAAGCCTTTGCCTCTTCGGTCTTTGCCTTCTTAGCGTCCTTGGGTTCTTCCTTCTTGTAAAGCTTATCAGCATCAACGAAGGTCACAATAGCCATTTCAGCGCCGTCGCCGCGACGGGGACCGGTCTTGAGAACACGGGTATAACCGCCGTTTCTATCAGCATAAAAAGGTGCGATTTTATTAAAGAGCTTATAAACAACATCTTCCTTCTTGAGGAATGCGAAAGCACGTCTCTTGGAAGTGAGGGTGTTATCCTTGCCTAATGTAATCATCTTATCAGCGAGGGCACTGACTTCTTTTGCGCGAGTAACAGTTGTCTCGATCTTGCCGTTTTCGAGCAAGAAAGTGGTCATGCCTTTCAGCATGGACATTCTGTGGTCAGTTGTCCTGCCCAATTTTCTGGTTCCGGGCATTTAGATTGCCTCCTTCTTGTGTTTTATATCAATTCATTCATCGGTCTTTTTCAGAGAGAGTCCAAGTGATTGGAGCTTCTGAACGACCTCTTCGAGGGATTTTCTGCCAAGATTTCTAACCTTGATCATATCTTCCTCTGTGCGGTTTACGAGATCCTCAACAGTGTCAATCTGTGCACGTTTCAGGCAGTTGAACGAACGCACTGACAGATCGAGCTCTTCGATCGTCATTTCAAGAACACGTTCCTTAACCGTCTCTTCTCTTTCAACCATAACTTCAGTGTTAAGCGCTTCATCAGAAAGCTGGATAAACTGGTTAAGATGCTCGCTGAGAATCTTTGCTGCCAGTGAAACGGCCTCTTTGGCGCTTACTGTACCATTTGTGGTGACATCGAGAACCAGTTTTTCATAGTCAATGTTACTGCCTACTCTGGTCTTCGGTGTTTCGAAGCTACATCTGATAACAGGTGTAAAGATCGAATCGGTATAAATAAGTCCAATAACAGGAGTTCCTGCCTGCTTATTCTTTTCTGAAGAAACATAACCTCTGCCGTGGTCAAAGGTGAGTTCCATATAGAACGACGCACCGTCTTCCAACGTACAGATATGAAGGTCGGGGTTGAGTATCTCTATATCACTATCGGTCTTAATACTGCCGGCAGTGACTTTGGTGCAGCCCATCTCCTTAATCACAACAGTCTTCGGAGTCTGACTGAATAGTCTTGCAACGATCTTTTTGACGTTAAGAACAATCTCTGTAACATCTTCCTTGACGCCCTTGACTGTTTGCATCTCATGCAGGACACCGTCGATCTTTATCGAAGTGACGGCAACACCCGGCAGAGAGCTGAGCAGCACACGTCTGAGCGAATTGCCCAAAGTGATACCATAGCCGCGTTCAAGGGGTTCGATGACAAAAGTGCCGTGTTTGCCGTCCTCACTGAGTTCGGCGGTGGTAATGTTCGGTCTTTCAATTTCTATCATTGCGACAACCTCCTTTAACGGTCAATGATTATTTGGAGTACAACTCGACGATTAGGTGCTCCTCGAACGGGAAGTCAATATCCTCTCTCTTAGGAAGCGCTGCAACGGTAGCAACCGCATTATCCTTGTCAACACTAAGCCAGCCGGGGATTACCCTGCCGTTGATATTTTCGACAAGCGATTTAATCTTTTCAGACTTACGGCTGGTTTCCTTAACTGTGATAACATCGTTAAGATTAACGATGTAAGAAGGAATGTCAACCTTTTTGCCGTTAACTGTGAAATGACCGTGAAGAACGAGCTGACGCGCTTCACGACGGCTTTCTGCCACACCCATTCTGTAAACAACGTTGTCAAGACGGCGTTCGATAAGGGTGAGCAGGTTTTCGCCGGTCTGACCCTCTTTCTTATCAGCCTTAACAAAGTAGTTCTTAAACTGCTTCTCTAAAATACCATAGTATCTCTTAGCCTTCTGCTTCTCTCTGAGCTGGAGGCCGTATTCTTTAGTTCTCTTTCTGCCGTTAGCCATGCCGTGCTGTCCGGGCGCTTTTTCGCGTCTGACAAGGGGGCACTTGTTGGAAACACACTTGTCGCCTTTGAGCATAAGCTTAGTGCCTTCTCTGCGGCAAAGTCTGCATGCAGGTCCAGTATATTTTGCCATTATAATTCCTCCGTATTGTAATTAAACACGTCTTCTCTTGGGCGGTCTGCAGCCGTTATGAGGAATAGGTGTAACATCTTTAATGGTGTTAACCTGAAGTCCGGTAACCTGCAGCGCTCTGATAGCCGCTTCTCTGCCCTGTCCGGGGCCTTTTACAAAAACTTCAACAGTTTTGAGACCATGCTCCATTGCTGCTTTTGCTGCGGTTTCAGCAGCCATCTGTGCTGCAAAGGGAGTGGATTTTCTTGAACCTCTGTAACCAAGTTCACCGGCGGAAGCCCATGAAATTGTGTTTCCGTTGAGGTCGGAAATTGTCACGATGGTATTGTTGAAGCTTGAGCAGATATGTGCAGAGCCATGTTCGATATTTTTACGTTCACGGCGCTTTCTGACTGCGGTCTTTTTCTGTGCCTGTGCCATTTGATAACTCCTCCTTTACTTCTTCTTGTTAGCGATAGTCTTAACGGGACCTTTTCTGGTTCTCGCGTTGGTCTTGGTTCTCTGACCTCTTACGGGAAGACCGTTCTTATGTCTGCGTCCGCGGTAGCAGTCGATTTCGACCATGCGCTTGATGTTAAGAGCCACTTCTCTTCTGAGGTCACCTTCAACGATGTAATCGTTTTCGATAACTTCACGAAGCTTTGCGACTTCGTCCTCGGTAAGATCCTTACAACGAGTATCGGGGTTTATGCCGGTTTTTTTAAGAATCTCGTTGGAACGGCTTCTGCCAATACCATAGATATAGCAAAGACCTATTTCAACGCGCTTTGCGTTAGGAATATCAACACCGGAAATACGAGCCATGTTTACACCTCTTTCCTATCCTTGTTTCTGCTTATGCTTGGGGTTTTCGCATATGACCATAATCTTGCCTTTTCTTTTGATGATCTTGCATTTTTCGCAGATCTTTTTAACGGAAGGCTTAACTTTCATCTTGATACCTCCAATAATAAATATCGGTTATTTTGATCTGAACGTGATCCTGCCCTGAGTGAGATCGTAGACCGAAACTTCGACCGTTACTCTGTCTCCGGGGAGTATACGTATATAGTGCATACGTATCTTGCCGGAAATATGGGCGGTTATAATGTGTCCGTTCGTAAGCTTTACTTTGAAAACGGTATTAGGCAATACCTCCGTAACGATGCCTTCGCATTCAATTACATCTTCCTTAGCCAGAATTACTCCTCCTTTTCAGGGGCGCAGCAACC
>CAZVSW010000077.1:0-9204 GCA_964630005.1 uncultured Ruminococcus sp.
ATGCGGCGACCCGTGTGACGAACGGAACGATCGATCTCGACGCTGTTGCAGATATGACCTATGACGACGCAAAACGTTGTCTGATGCAGATAAAAGGTGTCGGCAACAAGGTTGCCGATTGCGTTTTGCTCTTCGGCTACGGCTTTTTTGACGCTTTTCCGAAGGATGTATGGATAAAGCGCGTCATTGATAAGTATTACGGCGACAGCTTCGATGAAGCGATCTTTAAGCCTTATGGCGGAATCGCACAGCAATATCTGTTTTACGCAGAGCGTGGCTTTGACGCGTAAATAGAAAAAAGATGCAGCACAATTTAAAGTGTTGCATCTTTTTGATGTTTTTATATCCGTTGTTATCTTGGAGGACGTCCGCCGCCACCGCCGAAGCCTCCCGGTCCGCCGCCGAATCCGCCGCCTCCTCCGAACGAGAAGCCGTTTCCGTAGATCAGAGAGCTCATTTGCACAGAGGTGATAGCGTTGCCGCCGTCTTTTACGCTGTCTGATAAAAAGCCGTTATCGTCTGCGCCGTCAAGCGATGAATAGGTACATATTTTGTAAGTTTCGCCGGTTTGAATTCCCGGGGCGGAAAACAGCGCTGAATTAAAGCTACGCGTCGCTTTAATTGATGCGAGTATTTTTCCGTCAGAGTCACATACGGCGATATAAGTTCCCGCCGACTGGTTGCCAACACTGACAAGCATTGACCCCTGATTCTTTGCCGAGGAGAAGTTTTGCGCCATGCCGGAGTTTCCGATGGCAACGATTATGCCGCCTGTTATCTCGGCGTTACCGTCGTAATCCACCGCGCCGTTGCCGCTGTTTGAAGGACCGCAAACCAGTACAGTGCCGCCCGACATATTGAACGTTCCGTTTGAATCCAAGCCGTCGCCGCTGGCGTCGACATATACATATCCGCCGTTTATTGAAAGCGTACCTGTGGAGGACGAAAACCCGCCCATGCCTGGACGTTGCTGGAGCGCAGACGAATCGCGACCGCCGGCCGCATTCAGACCGTCGTCGGATGCTTTTACGGATAGTGTTCCGCCGTTTATGGTGATGTTTGAGCTTTCAACGCCTTCATAGCTCTTGGTTATGGATATATTGCCGCCGTTCAGAACGAAGTTACTGTCTGCGTGAATTCCGTCGTCGCCGGAAGCCGCGATGATATCTCCGCCCGAAATTTCGACGCTGTCGTTACAATGCAGGCAGTCGTCTGCGGAATCTATATTGATCGAGCCGCTTTTAACCGTGATATTTCCGTCGCATTTTATTCCCTTGGTCGAAGAAGCTGTACTTGAATGACCCTTGACACTGTTACTGCCGCCGCCGGCTTTTATCGTAATATCTCCGCCTTCGATGCTGACTGAGGTTACCGCTTTGACGCCATCGCCTGCCGCTTCTATGTCAATAACGCCGCCTGAAATATAAACAAATCCTTTGTCTGCCTTTTCTGTGTTATCCGATCTGATGGCATCACTGCCGGAGACAAGAGTAAGCTCGCCGCCGCCTATTTTCACACAGTCTTTGCCGGAAAGGGCGACCTTTTCCGCTTTTACGCTGAGCTTGCCCGATGTTACCGTCAGGTTGTCCTTGGATAGTATACCATGCTTATAGTTGCCGGTCACCGAGAGCGTACCCGAACCGTTTATCGTCAGATTAGCTTTAGAAAAGATTGCGCCGTCTGCGTTGTCGATATCCGAGGCAGTATATACATCCGAGTCCGAAATCGTGTTTGTACTGCCGTCGGCAAGTGTGAGAAACACTTTATCGGCTGACTTAATATACATTACAGGACCGTTGGCACATTTTAACTGTATACCATCAAGAACGATCTGAATTTTTGCGGTATCGGCGCTGTCGACTATTATACGCGCGTCGTCTGAACTGCCGCGCAATATATAGACGCCTTCTCTTGAAATAGTGACTGCATTACCGTTTATGGCGACGTTTTTTCCGGTAATACCGCTGTTTTCGAAGCGTATCACAGAAGCATTAGCTTCATTGTAAGTGCCGTCGAAATCACGGTCTGTAAAACCGGACTGTGAAGTGTTGCCGCTTTCAGAAACAGCGGCGCTCGATTCTGTCTCTGCCCGGCTTGATTCATCGATCGGCGGCTTTGGTTGTGCGGTGCATGCCGAAAACATCATCGCGGCAGAAATGATACATACAGCCGCCGTCAGCTTTTTGTTTTTCATTATTATAGCTCCTCTGCATCAGTTACTGCGTCCGATAGCATTATTTCCAGATTTCCGTTCCTGCAACGTAACTCGTCAATAAAATCCTTGCTCATGGTGCTGTTTTTCATAATGATCTTGTATGTCAACTTATAAAGGCTTCCCATATCTGTCGTCTTAACAGCTACAAGACGGCAAGCTGAGGTGTATTTTCCAAATATATCGTTAAAAGCATCGCTGTAGTTCAATGATTCGGGGATGGTGATCCTGAGGTCGAGCGTGCGTTCGCTTTTAAACGAAGCGGCGTTAAGAGCGAGTGTTATCAGGCAGAAGATAACCGTGAAAAACACTGCGATGCCGAGATAGCCCGCGGCGCAGATGAGACCGGCTGTCATGGAAGCGAAGATAGCGCAAATATCCTTGGCCTTGGCTGGGGCGGATCTGAAACGTATGAGAGAAAACGCGCCCATCACGGCGACGCCTGTGCCGATGCTACCGTTTACCATGAGAATGACGGTGAGAACGATAAACGGAAGGGTAATGAGTGAAACAAAAAAACCTTTTGAAATGTGGTTTTTAAATGACGACGAAAAAGCGGTGATGACGCCGCATACGACAGAGACGGCTGCGCATAACAGATAGATGGGCAGGATAAAAGAATTGTCGGTGAAGATGGATGTGAAAAGTCCGGATAAGACTGGCATGAGATGTTTCTCCTTTATATTATTATCGCTTCTGGAACATGTTTTCAGTGATCAGACTAAAGCGTATCCCGGCGTCATATCCGGGCTGTTTTTTGCTCTTGAAAATTCGAGGTATGCCCTGCCGTACTTTGAAAAAGAGGAGGGAAGAATATCGCATCTGTCGAGCTCGCGGCTGAGCCAGATGGGCATGGAACCGTCGGTTTTGATTTCCATTATGGTGATATCACGCGGAAGTATCAGCTTTCCGTCGGTAGGGTGTGTCAGTTCTAAGTTTTCGTTACGGTATCTTACGTTTGTGTCAAAGGTAATGCGAAGGGCAGGGAGATCGTTCACAAAAAATGCTTCGCGCTCGTACGATATTACAGAGCGTGGTTGCGGATAGCCGTAAAAACGCATGGAATAATCTATTTCGCGCATGATCTGCGAATCCTGCGGCTTTATTCCTTTATAAATATAGTCCATTGCGTCAGAATACTTCAGTGAAATGCGTCTTTTATAAACTACGCTTTTGTACTTCTTTTTTAGCTCCAGGAAGACATATCCGTCGGGATCAGCCGAACCGTAGCTTCTCAGGCGAAGCTTTTCCTTATAGGCTTTTGCGTCGATCGAGTTTCTTATGAGCCTATAATCGGGCGTGTCAAAATAGGCGCTGCATATCGTGCTTTTGCCGAATTCGTCCCCGCATATTTTTGAAGATATGGCTGAAAAAAGCTGTGATTTTTGCTCTTCGGTAAGTATATACTTTTTTTCTATGCGTTGGAATATATATGTTTCCTTTGGCATGCGGCATCTCCTGAGCTTTATCTTATCAAATATTTTAATGAAAAAACTTAAAACAGACTTAAAATATCAAAGAAATGGCAGGGTCTTTTTTTGACCCTGCCATATAACAGATATTGCTTTAATAAGCAGACAGCTTATCTGGATTTTTTAACGATAACAGCGCCTGCAACTGCGAGAGAAGCGATGACTGCGAGAGCAACGATGCCGTTGTCGGAAGTGGTGGGAACTTCGGGAGTGGAAGGCTCGGAAACTTCTTTAACAGCATATGCTTCGAATTCGGAAACGAACATCCAGCCCTTCTCACGGGTCACTTCAGCGCGGACATATTTAGCGGAAACAGCCTTATCAAGCTCAAGAACGATTGCGCCCTCTACGAGAGTGTCGTTGTCTTCAGGTATAACAGCTTCGCCTAAAGAAGTCCAGTTTTCACCATCATCGGAAACGAGGAATTCAACCTTTTCGGGGAGGGAGATACCGCCGGTACGACCCTTGCCGCCCATGTAAAGGACGAGCTTCTTGATATCTTCGGACTCGCCGAGGTCAACATTCATCCATGCATAGCCGTTTTCAGCGGTGGTAGCGGTTCCGGTGTGGAAGCCCATCCAAGCGCTGTCGAGGTAATTAGTTACACCGTCGGAAAAGAGACCGTCGGTAAGAGTTTTGCCGTCTTCATCGGGATAAGCGACATCTGCATTCTCATCCCAGCTCCAAGTGGAGGTGTTCTGGCGGAAAAGCTCGTCGGTAGTATAAGACTTGCCGGCTGCAACGTTTACAAGGTTGCCGGAAACAACGGGAGTGGAGGGTTCAGCAGAGGGTTCTTCAGAAGGAGTAGAAACGACAGGAGCTTCTGCCTTGGAATCAACGGCATAGTTGGCACTGATCTCAGCAGCGGTGAGTTCTCTGTCATAGAAACGCATAGCTTTGTAATCGGCGCTGAAGTTCTTGGTGTCAGCATCGTGGCCGAAGTACATACCGTCGGGGTTAAGTGCGGAAGCGCAATCAACCTCTGAAATGAGTTCGCCGTTTACGTAAAGGCGCGACTTGCCGCCTACTTTGAAAGTAACGGAAACAGTCGAATCAGCAAGAAGATCAAGACCGGTGTTGTTTGAGGATGAAGGTCTTGCATTGGGATGAAGCTTAACGACCAGGTTGTTGTTGGCAACGTGGCGGAAGAGAGAGAAATCGTCGTTGGGGCAGTTTATAAAGGTGTTCCAGGAAGTGCCGAGCGACTCAACGTTGTCGATAACCATCTCAACGGTGAATTCATCGCCGCCGATTGCGGTGTTGATAGCATCAGGGAAAGAGACCTTGGTGCTGTTGTTGTGATATACACCGTCTTTGAAGTAGCAGGTGTCGGTGTTGGGAACGTTTACGATATCGTTGCCGTTGCCGGAATCGTCGGTCCAGGTAGTAGAACCGTCAGCGATCTTGGAAGCATCGTAGTTAGCAACGAGACCGTCAGTTACGTATGCTTCATCTGCGGCAGAGCCGACGATAACGGCGGCAACGAATGAAGTAAGTAAAAGCGTGGTTGTAAGAACAAGTGCGATAATCTTTTTCATACTTTACTCCTTTTAGAGATTTTATTTAATAATAATATAACATACGCAAAACAATTTGTCAATACCATTTGACGTGAAATTTGTGTATTATGATGGAAATTTTAAACTGTTTTCTTAACTAATTATGATTCCGCCGCCGAGAACGATGTCATCACTGTAAAAAACGGCTGATTGACCGGGAGTAAAGGCGCGTTGGGGTTCGTCGAATTCCACAACGGCTCTTCCGTTTTCTTCAAAGAAGACGGTGGCAGGCTGTTCGGTCATGCGGTAACGAACCTTGACCTTTGCATTCAGCCTGGAGGGAAGGCGCTCTGCGGTGAGCATATTAAGCTCTGCTACCTCAAGCCTTTTTTTGTAAAGATCGGCGTCATGACCGAGTGTTACGGTATTATCCGCGGCGCTTTTCGAAACAACGTAAAGGCGCTCGCCGAATCCCGTTTTAAGCCCTCTGCGCTGACCGATAGTATAACCTATCATGCCGTCATGATGACCTATGACCTGACCGTCGGCAGATATAAAATCTCCGCGTTTTGGCTTTATACTGGAGTATTTTTCAATAAAAGCGGCGTAATCGCCGTCCGGGATAAAGCACACGTCCTGACTGTCGGGTTTTTCGGCGTTATGAAGTCCCTCGGTGCGCGCGAGTGCGCGTACGTCGTCTTTATTAAGCTCTCCGAGCGGGAATACGAGTCGGCTGAGCCATTCGTATTTCAGAGAGTAGAGCACATAGCTTTGATCTTTTGACGGATTCGAAGATTTTTTTAAGAAAAATTTTCCGTCAGCTTCGATTATCTTTGCATAATGACCGGTGGCGGCTTTTTTTATATTCAATCTGTCTGCTTCGGCAAAAAGAGATGCGAACTTTACGTTGCGGTTGCAGAATACGCAGGGGTTGGGGGTGAGACCGCTCAGATAAGAATCGCAAAAATAGCGCATTACGCTTGATCTGAATCCGTTGCGCAGGTCAAGAACCGTTAGTCCGACGCCCATACGCTTTGCCGCCTGCCTTGCAGAATCAGCGTCGCCGTCGCCGTCATGCATTATGAAATGAATTCCGGACGGATCAAATCCGGCGTTTCTTAAAAGCATAACCGCGACAGCGCTGTCAACGCCACCGCTGAGGGCGACAAGTATGCTGTTATCCAAGGCGTATCATCTCGTCAAGGCAGTGCTTTGCCTTGATCATTGTGTCTTCGGGAAGTACGATTTCCTCTCCTCCGTTGCCGATTACGGCGTTATATACGTCTGAAAGGGTAGTGAGCTTCATGTTCTGACAAATGAGGCTTTTTGAAAGCGGATAAAACAGCTTGTCGGGGCATTCGTATTGGAGATGCTCGACGATAGAAGTTTCCGTACCGATAATAAACTCTTTTTTATCGCTTTCCATCGCATGTTTCATGATTGCGGTAGTAGAACCGACAAAATCAGCATAAGCAAGAACGGCGGGCGTGCATTCGGGGTGTACGAGCAGCTCTGCGTCCGGATGCGCTGCTTTGGCGGCGGCAGCTTCTTTTGCCGTTACTGCGGCGTGTATCGGGCAACCTCCGTGAAGCAGAAGCATATTTTTTTCCGGAACTTGCTTTTGCACATAATCGCCGAGGTTACAGTCGGGTATGAAGATTATATCCTTTTCAGGCATATTCTTTACTATCTTAACAGCGGAAGCGGAAGTGACGCAGACGTCGCAGACGGTTTTGAGTTCCGCCGTGGTGTTGATGTAGCAAACGGTGGCGTATCCGGGATGCGACGCTTTGACGCCCTCGATGAGTTCTTTGTCCATTTGCTCCGCCATGGGGCAGCCGGCTTCAGGGCTTGCAAGAAGTACGCGTCTTGTGGGGTTTAGAATCTTGCAGGTCTCAGCCATAAAGCGTACGCCGCACATAAGGAGTGTCGATTGGGGTGCGCTTTCGGCCTTTACGGCGAGTTGGTAGGAATCACCGACAAAATCGGCGACCTCAAGTATTTCGTGACCCTGATAGCTGTGCGCGAGAATGCATATGTCCTTTTCGCGCTTAAGTTTCATTATTTTATTTTGCAGTTCGTATATCATAAACAGTCCTCCGACTTTGTATTTTTCAAAAGGAAAATATTAACATTAATAGAATTGCGGATTTGTAACATACTATTGACGAGGCAAAGGTCTCGATAAAAAAATTCAGAAATTAATCGAATCAATAAGGAGATAATAAAATGTCTAACAATTCTAATAAGGTTCTTGTTCCCGAAGCAAAGGAAGCACTCAATAAATTTAAGATGGAAGCTGCCGGTGAAGTCGGCGTTAACCTCAAGCAGGGCTATAACGGCGACCTCACTGCAAAGCAGGCTGGTTCTATCGGCGGTCAGATGGTCAAGAAGATGATCGAAAACGCCGAACATTCCATGAAATAAGGAAGCTTTCTGAGCTTTAATCAATAAACTGTATCAGTTGCGGCGAAGCACGGTCGATTCCGGCTTCGTCGCTTCTTTTCATCAGTGTGAACACGCTCTAATGCTACGGCGCTGCAATCTCTCGCAGCGCCGTAATTTTAGAATGAAATTTCCATTCCGTCGTATGCGGTGAGGAAACCGAGCTTTTCTGCAACAGGTACAAGCTCATCGTGGACAAGCTTGCCGTTATGGGAAAAGTGATTTATGCAGTTGATGGTATGGCTGTCAATAATGCCTTCTTTAAGAAGACGGTCTCTTGTTACAACGCAGGTATCAAGCCCCATATGACCGCCGCCCGACGGAATTGCCACGTACGTGCAGTCATAGCTGACGAAATCGGCTTTGATGTTGTTGTTTATCAGATAATCCCAGACCTCGTCGAAAAGGAGTCCGGTATCGTGGAGATAGAGCATAGTCTTATCGCCGTCGGAAATGATGTATACATGCGCTTCTTCCTGGGGCATATGGTTGGCGTGAAGCGCTGTTACGGTATAGTTACCGTACTGTTTGGGAGTGTAGAGCGGTATGATCTCCATATCGACCCAGCCGTTATCTTCGCCGTAGTCGGGATTGATCTTATCGAAAATGTTTTTAACGCCGTCGTTACCGATGACGGTGAGCTTTTTTTCGGCCATTTTGTGGGCAAAACAGCCTTCGGCATGGAAGCAGAAGTCGATCGGAACAAAATGATCGCAGTGAGAATGAGTCACGAGACACCAGCGGACCTTTGAAAAATCCTTGCCGGAAGCAAGCATATGAGCAAAGGTATCGCCGGGGAAGTCGATAAGCATGTCGTCGTTTACGATCGCCTGAGAGCGGGTGCGGATGTTTTTGCCCCCAAGCTCTTTGGCCTTGAGACAGTATTCACAGTTGCAAAACAGCGCGGGCCAGCCTTCGGAAGCCGCTGTGCCGAGATATTGAAACTTCATAATGATTAATAACTCCTATCTTTTAAGCTCGCGGTCAAGCCATATAGTGCCGATCTCAAATGCGTCATAGAAATTCTTTTTTTCGCACTGTTTGATAACCTTTTGGTTAAACGAGGCGTTTTCGTCGGTGGATTGTATCTGAACCAAAACCCGGGTGGCGATATCAAGATCGCCGTCTTTTTTGCTTTCCACAACATTCATAAAAAGAATAGCTTTTGCGTCAGGGAAGCCATAGAAAATAAACTGACCCTGTCTTACCAAGGGTTTGCCTTTATACATAAGAACCTTATCTGCCATTAACGTATCCTCCGGTAAAATTTTTTTCAGAGCTGAAGATATTTTGAAACCATTGAGTGCAAAAGCTTGTCACGGTCGATTTTTCTGATTTCCGCTCTGGCGTTGTTATAATTGGTAATAGAAGTGGGGTCTTCCGAAAGAATATATCCCACGATCTGATTGATCGGATTATATCCCTTTTCTTTAAGAGAGTTATAAACTCCCTGTAGTGTCTGTCGCATTGCGATTTCTTCCTGATCGCGCACGCTAAACATAATGGTTTTTGATGCGTTATCCTTCACGGTTAGACCTCCCACGGTATTAATATCCTATATTATATACCATAAGTC
>CAZVSW010000078.1:0-9171 GCA_964630005.1 uncultured Ruminococcus sp.
CGCTTCGGAAGACACGGCGGAAATATTCGGACTTGAAATAGTTGAACACGGCATAAACAGCGGACACATAAACACGACGCGCTTTGCGGTTCTGTCCCGCGCGCCGAGAACGCCGGAACAGACCAGGAGAAACGAAAACGAGCATTTCATCCTCCTCTTCACAACCAAAAACGAAGCAGGCGCGCTTGTACAGCCCCTCAACATCATCGGCGCACACGATTTCAACATGAGAAACCTCAGAAGCCGTCCGCTTAAGGGTTCGCTTTGGAGCTATTATTTCTTTGTCGAAGCCGACGGAAACATCTTTTCGCAAAACGGTCAGGAGATGCTCGCCGAGCTTTCGGCAGTGTGCTCCGATCTCAAGCTGCTCGGCACATATTACATATGATTTTACGGAGTGATAACGCTATGATGATCCCTGTCTGCATGGAAAAGGACAGCTACGATATAATTCTTGAACGCGGTGCTATCGGGAATACAGACAAATATCTGCGGCTTGACAGACATGTGCTTATCGTTACGGACGACGGCGTACCGGCCGAATATTCGGCGGCGGTCGCCGCGAAATGCCGCGACGCAGAAATAGTCACTCTTCCGCAGGGCGAAAAAAGCAAGAGCTTTGATAATTATAAACACCTTCTCAGCGTTATGGCGGATCGCGGGTTCGTCAGAGGCGACTGCGTAATAGCTGTCGGCGGCGGAGTTATGGGCGACCTTGCAGGCTTTGCGGCCGCCACATATATGCGCGGGATCGATTTCTATAACATTCCCACGACCATGCTTTCAATGGTGGATTCGTCGATCGGCGGCAAGGTGGCTATTGATATGGACGGCGTAAAAAATATCGTCGGCGCATTCTACCAGCCAAAACGCGTAATAATCGACCCCGACGTTCTTAAAACGCTTGACGACCGCCAGCTCAAAGCAGGGCTTGCCGAATCGATCAAAATGGCGGCAACAAGCGACGCAAAGCTTTTTAAGCTTATCGAAAACAACGACATACGCCAAAACATCGACAAGATCATCGAAAGCTCGCTCAGAATCAAAAAAGATGTTGTGGAACAAGACCCGACCGAAAAGGGACTGAGAAAGGTTCTCAATTTCGGTCATACCGTCGGTCACGCTGTCGAAAGCAGTTTCGGCGGCACATATATCCACGGCGAATGCGTGGCGCTCGGAATGCTTACAATGTGTTCGGAGGAAGTAAAAAACCGCCTCAAACCGCTTCTTGAAAGGGTCGGATTGCCCGTCTCGGTCAAAGCCTCGCCCGAACAGCTTATACCCTATCTTAAGCACGACAAAAAACTCCTCGGCGACGGCATTGTCACCGTGTACGTCGAGCATATCGGCAGTTTTGAATTCAGACGTGAAAGCGTACCGGATGTGGCGAAAAGGATAGCGTACATCGAAGAATCATAATAAGGAGCTGAGCTTATGAAAAACACATACGGAACAAGCGTAAAGCTTACCATATTCGGCGAAAGCCACGGCGAGGGCATCGGCGCGGTCATCGACGGACTTGCACCCGGCGTTACCGTGGACAACAACGAGATCGACCGACTGCTTTCAAGACGGCGTCCCTCCTCTGCAATGGATACCGCACGCCGCGAAAAAGATGAATATAGAATCATCAGCGGCGTATTTCAGGGCAAGACCACCGGCGCGCCAATTTGCATCGTCATCCCGAACGAGGATAAGCGCAGCGGCGATTATGAAAAAATGCGCGGAATAGCCCGCCCTTCTCATGCCGATTACGCCGCAAACTGCAAATACCACGGCTTTGAAGATTACCGCGGCGGCGGACACTTTTCGGGACGCATCACGGCGGCGGCAGTGGCGGCAGGAGCTATACTTCAGGGCGCGCTTAGCAATATAGGCATAAAAATCGGCACACATATACTGCTCTGCGGCGAGGTACGCGACCGCCAGTTTGACGACATACAAAAAGACATTGATCACCTTTCGTCAGCTCCCTTCCCCGTCCTTGAAGCCGACCGCGAAGAAGCGATAGCGTCCGCTGTTATTAAGGCAAAGGAAAACTGCGACAGCATCGGCGGCGTCATACAGACCGCTGTTTACGGCGTTCCTGCCGGAGTCGGCGAGCCCTGGTTCGACAGCGTAGAGGGTCTGCTTTCGCACGCTTTGTTTTCGATCGGCGGCATCAAAGGCATAGAATTCGGCACCGGCTTCGATTCCGCTTACATGACGGGTAAGAGCTTTAACGATCCGTTTTCGGTAAAGGACGGCAAAATAGTAACGCTCACAAACCATAACGGCGGCATAAACGGCGGCATCACCAACGGTATGCCCATACTCTTCAACTGTGCGGTAAAACCCACTCCTTCCATATCTTCACCACAGCAGACCGTCAATTTCAACACAGTTTCAGAAACGACGCTTTCTATCGAAGGAAGGCACGACCCCGCGATCATAAGACGTATCTGCCCGGTCGTCGACAGCATAACCGCGCTTGTCATATGCGACCTGCTCGCCCAGCGCTTTGGCACAGATGTGTTTACAATGGGAGGATTATCATGATATACGGTCTTATCGGCGAAAAATTGGGTCACAGCTTTTCACCTGAAATACACGCAAAAATAGCACCGTACAGCTATGAGCTTAAAGAGCTTGCGCCGAATGAGGTTGAAGACTTCATAAAACAGCGCTCCTTTCAGGGTATCAACGTAACGATCCCCTACAAGCAGACCGTGATCCCCTTTCTGGATGAGATCGACGGCGCGGCACAGCGCATAGGCGCAGTGAATACCATCGTCAATAAAAACGGCAGGCTTTACGGCTATAATACCGATTATAATGGCGCCGCCGCACTTATACAGCACGCTGGAATCGATATAGAAAACAAAAAGGTTCTGATTCTCGGAACTGGCGCCACTTCAAAAACACTGCGCACCGTTGTGACGGACATGAACGCGCGCGAGATAATAGGCGTTTCACGCCGCAGCGGCAACGACGCAGTCAGCTATGAGGAAGCGGCGGCGCTTCACTCCGACGCTCAGGTCATCATAAACACCACTCCGGTCGGTATGTACCCCAACACTGATGCTGTTCCGATAGATATAAACGCCTATCCGGCGCTCGAAGGCGTTGTCGACGTCATATATAACCCACTCCGCACCCCGCTGATACGCGCCGCCAAGGCGCGCGGCATCAAAGCGGAAGGCGGGCTCTATATGCTTGCGGCGCAAGCGGTCTATGCTTCTGCGCTGTTCCGCGGCGTCGACGTGGAGAAGGAGCTTACTGCTTCTGTATACAACAGCGTTTTACAGGAAAAACAGAATATCGTCTTTATCGGCATGCCGTCATCCGGCAAAACGACGGTCGGCGGCATAATCTCCAAAAAGCTTGGCAGAAAATTCATCGACAGCGATGCAGAGATCGTCAAACGTTGCGGAAAACCCATTACAGAGATATTCAAAGAACAGGGCGAGACATATTTCAGACAGCTTGAAAGCGAAGTACTTGCCGACATCTCAAAAGAACAGGGCGTTGTTATCGCCACAGGCGGCGGTTCTATTCTTAACGAAGCAAACACCGATAAGCTCAAGTCGAACGGAACGGTATATTTTCTTGACCGCCCTCTCGCCATGCTGACCGGAACGGCAGACAGACCGCTCGCTTCAGACGCCGAGGCGCTCAAGAAAAGATACGAGGAACGGTACGACAAATACGTAGCCGCCGCGGATAAGATCATCCCCGTCGGAAAGGCTATCCGCTACGTCACCTCAAAAGTTTTAAAGGAGTTTAACAAATGAAACTGCTTGTAATAAACGGACCTAATCTGAATATGCTCGGAATCCGCGAACCGGATATCTACGGCAAGTCGAGCTATAAAGATCTGACCAGGCTTCTTACCGACCACGCCGAAAAGCGCGGAGTGGACATAAAAATACTGCAATCCAATCACGAAGGCGAGCTGGTGGATTTTATTCAGCAGGCATATTTTGACAAAGTCGACGGCATTGTCATAAACCCCGCCGCCTATACTCATACAAGCGTCGCGCTTCTCGACGCGCTCAAAGCGGTCTGCATCCCGACCGTTGAAGTGCATATTTCCGCTGTCGAGACCCGCGAAGCGTTCAGGCAGATAAGCTACGTCGGCAAAGTCGCCGTCAGGACGATCACAGGCAAGGGCTTTGACGGATATACCGAGGCGATGGACTACCTGATAGAAACGGTTGGCAAAAAGGCATGAGGGTTGAGATTTCAAAGGGACGCGGACGCGGGCAGATAAAAGCTCCGTCTTCGAAAAGCTATGCGCACCGCCTGCTCATATGCGCCGGGCTTGCAAGCGGCGAAAGTACGCTGCGCGGCATCGACATGAACGAAGACATTGCCGCAACGATCGACTGCCTGACATCAATCGGCGCAGAAATACGGTTCGAAAACGGCACTGCCATTATAAAAGGCTGTGGCGGAAATATAAAGCCGTCCCGCGAGCTCCCCTGCCGCGAAAGCGGCAGTACACTGCGTTTTCTGATACCGATCGCGCTCCTCGGCGGAGGCGGCGTGTTTGTCGGCGCGGAAAGACTTATGACTCGCGGAGTAGGAATATACAGCCGGATATTCGAAGCAAGAAACTGCAATATTGCCGTCGAAACAACGTCTATCACCGCCAAAGGCAGGCTGAGCGCCGGTGATTATGACATACCGGGGAACGTAAGCAGTCAGTTTATAACCGGTATGCTGTTCGCCCTGCCGCTTGCCGACGGTGACAGCACTATTACCGTAACAGGCGACTTCGAAAGCCGCGCGTATGTGGATATGACCCTCGACGTTCTGGCTCAGAGCGGCATAGTTATCGAGCGCCAAAGCGAAAAACAGTTTTTCATAAAAGGCGGTCAGAGCTATAATACCATTAACGCCGATGTGGAAGGCGACTGGTCAAACGCGGCCTTCTTCTGCGCACTGCGCACTCTCGGCAGTGATATAACCGTAACAGGTCTTCGTGACGACAGCCGTCAGGGGGACAAGATCTGTCTTGAATATTTCGAAAAGCTTGCGTCGCCGGGAGCGACGCTCGATATGTCGGACTGCCCCGACCTTGCGCCCATCATGTTTGCCACAGCCGCGGCGTGTCACGGCGGAGTATTCACCGGCACAAAGCGTCTGGCGATAAAAGAAAGCGACCGCGCCGCCGTTATGGCGGAAGAGCTTGCCAAGCTGGGAGCGAGCGTAAAAGTAACGGAAAACCGCGTTGAAATTGAAAAAAACGCGCTTAAAGCGCCCGATCAGGCGCTGCTTGGGCACAACGATCACCGAATCGTCATGTCGCTCGCCGTACTGACTACGCTCACCGGAGGAACGATCGACGGAGCGGAAGCGGTTTCAAAAAGCTATCCGAATTTCTTCCGCGACCTTGAAAGCGTCGGCATAAAGGTGAAATATGACTAACGAAAAAATTCTGATAGTCGGCTTAGGACTGCTTGGCGGCAGTTACGCCGATGCACTTACAAAAAAAGGATTCGAGGTCGGCGCTGTCGACCTTGACGAGGCGGCAATACGCTACGCACTTGAAAACGGACTCATTGCGCACGGACAAACAACACCCACAAGCGAATATATCAGTCAGTTCGACCTCGCGGTGTTCGCTTTGTACCCTAAGGTCTTTGTCGAATGGATAGAAAAATATCAGCAGTTTTTTAAAAGCGGTGCACTGCTCACCGACGTTACCGGCGTTAAATGCAGCGTTGTGTATGACGTACAAAGACTGCTTCGCAGCGACCTCGAATACGTCGGCGCTCACCCAATGGCGGGCAGAGAGGTTTCGGGCGTGCAAAACGCCTTTGGCGGCATATTCGTCGGCGCAAACTATATCGTAACTCCGACAGAGGCAAATACCGAAGATGCTATCTGCCGTGTCGAGGAGCTCGGACGTACTATAGGCTGCAAGCGTATAAGCCGGCTGTCGCCCGAACAGCATGACGAAATGATCGGCTTCCTTTCACAGCTGACACACTGCATCGCCGTTTCTCTTATGACATGCAAGGAGTCACACCACCTCGCCGATTATACGGGCGATTCGTTCCGCGACCTCACAAGGATCGCGAAGATCAACGAAAACATGTGGAGCGAGCTGTTCCTCGCCAATAAAGAACAACTGCTTTCGCAAATGGATCTGTTTTTGAACAACTTCATTAAAATGCGAAACGCCCTCCGGGACGAAGACAGTGAAACACTGCGTAATATGATGCGCCTTTCAACAGAGCGCAGAAAATACTTTGATAAATAAGAGGAGAAATAAAAAATGAACATGGAATTCAAAAGAAAACTTCCCGCACCTCAGGACGTCATAAATATGTACCCTATGACCGACGAAATGATCAAGCGCAAGGCAGAAAACGACAAGGAGATACGCGAAATATTCACCGGCGAAAGCGATAAGCTTCTGCTTGTTGTCGGTCCGTGCTCCGCAGACAGAGAGGACGCTGTGCTTGACTATATCAGCAGACTTCGCAAAGTTCAGGAGCAGGTCAAGGATAAGATCGTGATCGTTCCGCGTATCTATACCAACAAGCCCCGCACCACCGGCGCAGGCTATAAGGGAATGCTTCACCAGAGCGACCCGCATTGCCCGCCCGATATGCTTAAGGGTCTTCTTGCCATCCGCCGTCTGCACATTAAATCAATGGAACAGACGGGCTTTTCGGGCGCTGACGAGATGCTCTACCCCGAAAATCACAGATACCTCGCAGACGTGCTCTCGTATGTCGCAGTAGGCGCACGCTCGGTCGAAAACCAACAGCACCGTCTTACCGCAAGCGGACTTGACATGCCTGTAGGTATGAAAAACCCCACCAGCGGCGACCTTTCGGTCATGATCAACGCCATCACAGCCGCACAGAACAGTCATATATTCAGCTACGGCGGCTGGGAAGTCGCAAGCTCAGGCAACCCGCTCGCACATGCAATACTGCGCGGACTTGTAAACCGCTACGGTCAGACGTCGCCCAACTATCATTATGAGGATCTCAGCGCTCTTTGCGAAATGTATGCAAAAAGCGGTCTGAAGAACCCCGCCGTCATCGTGGACGTAAACCATTCCAACTCCGGCAAGAAGTATCTCGAACAGATCAGAATTTCCAAAGAGATTCTGCACAGCACACGCCATTCGGCAGATATCCGCAAGATCGTCAAGGGTCTCATGATCGAATCGTATATAGAAGACGGTTGTCAGAAGGTCGACGGCGAGACTTACGGTCTTTCCATCACCGACCCCTGCCTCGGCTGGGAAAAGACAGAGCGCCTGATACTCGATATTGCTGAACTCAGAAACTAAATTGTTATGACGGGGGAAACACATTTTCCCCCGTAAATCCCTTTTTGCCAGCGCTTATCGCACACCCTCGGCGCGAGGGCTCGCGGAGCTCGCCTTTGTGTTAAAAAAAGAAAGGTTAAACATATGAAAAACAGACTACGCGGCGACGCGGTAAACGCGCCCGCTTTCCTTAAATTTGTCAAAACCTGCGAAGAAGCAGGCATTTCAATGCATTCATTCCGCTATATGCGAAACGGCACGCTTGCCGTCGGCGCGGACTTCGCTCCGTATTCCGCAAACGAAAAGATGCACGTCTATTCCCTCTCAAAATCGTTCACATCAATCGCCGTCGGCATCGCGGTCGATGAAGGCATACTCTCGCTTGACGAGCGCATGTGCGACATTTTCCCCGACAAAATGCCTGATGAAATCAGTGAAAAGCTTGCAAGAATGACACTGCGCGACGTTATTACCATGCAAAGCGGTCACGCCGCCTGCGTATTCGAGCGCGTTCTTGCAGGCGACGATTCGCTCCGTACCTTCTTTGCCGCAGTGCTCGACTATGAACCCGGCACAAAATTTGTCTACAACACCGCCGGTACAATGGTATGCGGTGCAGCCGTGACCCGCCGCTCGGGCGAGGCGTTGGTCGATTATCTGGACAAGCGCCTGTTTTCAAAGCTCGGCATCGAAAAGCCCTATTGGGAGCGTACGGTTGACGGTCTCTGCTACGGCGGCGTAGGTCTGCACATTGATGCGGACAGCATCGCAAAATTCGGGCAGATGCTTTGCGACGGCGGCGTTTATAACGGTCAACGCATTGTATCTGAGGAGTATGTCAAGGACGCTTCATCCTCTCATTCTGTCGACATAAACAACGGTTCTCTCGACTGGGTCTCCGGATACGGTTATCAGCTTTGGCTCAACAACAAAAACACCGGCGGCTACCGCGGCGACGGCGCTTTCGGTCAGCTTTGCATCGTACTTCCCGAAAAACGCGAGGTATTCGTTATGCTTTGCGAATGCTCCGACATGCAGCAGGAGCTCAACATCGTTCTTGACTTCATGAAGGACAGCGCCGAGCCTGATCCTACCGATCTTGACAAAGCCGAAGCGGCTGCCCACACCGCCTTCGACATACCCCAAACAGCTCCGCTTCAAAACCGCGTCGACTATATCTGCGGCAAGAGCGACAGCCATCTGCACTCCATCTCGCTTGTGCCCGACGGAGACGACATGGTCATTGAGCTCGACTGTGACTTCGGAAAACAGCGCGTTATTTGCGGAAACGGAAAGTATATTTACAGCGAGTCGCAGGCGATAAGGCTTTGCCCCTCCATTGTTGCGCTTCACAAGTACGGCGCGCCTGAGCCGTTTAACATCTACGGCGCTTATACGAACGAAGACGGCGAGATCGTCGCTACTCTGCGGCACGCCGATCTGCCGCACACACAGAAATGGCGCTTCGCAAACGATAAGCTGACAATAACGCTGTCCTGCGGCGGACTGATTCAGACCGAGTACGATCTGATAAAGAAATAGGAAAAACACTCCGTATGATTCATGCGGAGGATTCAGACTGAAGACAAAGTCATATGTAAGCGAAAGAGGGGTTCGGGGAGAAAATCAGCCGAAGGCTGTTGTCTCCCTGAATAAAATAGAAATCGTTTTTTTCGCGATTCACTCGTGGAAAAAACTCCCTAAGGCGAGCTCTGCGAGCCCTCGCGCCGCGGGGAGTGCTAAAAATGCCGACAATTTTGCATAAAAATGTAAAGAATTGATATGAAAAACTTTTTATGGTAAAGAAACCGATGCGGCATTTTTTAAAGCGGCGACAAGCGCGAGAAAAGGAAAAGTGGTTCGCGGAGAAAAACGTAGTTTGTCTTCGCTTTGAA
>CAZVSW010000079.1:0-8741 GCA_964630005.1 uncultured Ruminococcus sp.
GAAAGCGTCATGCCGCGCTCGCCGACGACGGTATTATAGCCGTCGGGCTGGCGCATGATGAACGAATGGGCGTTTGCCATACGAGCGGCGCGTATGACCTCTTCGCGTGTGCATCCCGGTTTCGCGTAAGCGATGTTGCTGTATATCGTACCTTTAAAGAGGAAGTTTTCCTGAAGGACGATGCCGATCTGAGAACGGAGCGAATGCTGATCATAGTCGCGTATGTCAACGCCGTCGATCATGACAGAGCCTTCGGTTACGTCGTAAAGCCTCATCACAAGGTTGATGAGCGTAGACTTACCTACGCCGCTTCGGCCGACGATTCCGACCATTTCGCCGTTCTTTATTTCGAGATTGATGTTCTTCAGCACGTCTTCGTAGTTATTGTACCCGAAGCTCATGTTCTTTATCGTGATATCGCCTTTTGCGTCGGCGGGCAGTTGTTTGACGCCGTCGGTTATCTCGGGCTTGTCGTCAAGCAGTTCGAAGACCTTCGCGAGCGATGTAAGACAGCGGGTTATCCTTCGCGGAAGGAACGCCGCGTAACGCACCGGTCCGTAAAGCATTCCGACATAGGTGATGAACTGGCTAAGCTGACCGAGACCCATCTCGCCTGCGATTACTTTACTTCCTACGTAAAATAATACTACATATTCGCCGATTCCTATTAAGAAATTTGCAAACGGCATGATGAGATTCCACGTAGTCTCGTTCTTTTTCGAAATATCCGCAACTTTTTTAGCGGCTTTCGAAAAGCTGTCGTATTCCTTTTGCTCAGTGCCGAATACTTTAATGACGCGTATTCCCGAAAAGATGTCGTGAAGCAACGTATTAACGTCCGATTCCGACTGCCATTGACGGTGGTACATACGGTGCATGAAGGTACGCAGTGAATAGAACATCATGGCGACCAGCGGTATGGGGATCAGTATCATCAGCGTGAGCTTCCATTCCATTATCAACATAACGGTGATGATGGAGACGAACAGCAGACCCATCTGAATAACTTCGGGCAGCGTATCTGTCAGAAACTCTTTGAGTACATTTGTGTCTGAAGTCACGCGCGTATAGATCTCGCCGGTCGTACGGCGTGTTACGCCCGAAATGGAAAGCTGTTGAACCTTTTCGTAAACGGTGCGCCGCAGGTCGACTGAAATATTATTGCCGACGCGCGTCAGCGTTACGCCTCTGAACATCTGGAACACCGCTATAGTCAGAGAGCTCAGCGCAAGCGCTGCGATCACTCCGATAAAGCCGTTTGTAGCAGGTGAGTCGGCGTTTATATATTTGTCGATGAGAACACGGTTCAGATAAGGCGTTATGAGGTTTATCGCTGATATTAAGAAAAACATCAATACGGCAAAGCACAGCTGCTTTGCATATGGCTTTGCGTATGGAAGAAGCCGCAAAAAGACGGCTTTTTTGTTGGTGCATACGGGGCAGATCTTAGTACCGTGCCGATACGGCGTTCCGCAGTGCGGGCACGATGATTCCTCGCTTGATTTGGGCGTCAGACGTCTGCCTTCGGTCAGTGCCTTGAGCTGTTTTGAGGCAGTTTGCAACGCGATGGCGTTTTTCATATCGGTGCGGCAAAGCTCGGTAAGCTCTCCGTCGATGCGGCATTCGATCGCCGCACAGCCGATATACTGAACATAGGCTACATCGGAAAGAGTGCTTACGGCAATTTCCGTGATGTCCCCATTTGCGTCGGAAAGGCAGACCTTGTCCTGGCAGAGCGCGGCGACGTGGTAGGCGAAGCCGTTGTCTGAGTCAAGGTTGTAGCGGAACATATTTATGACGCTGTTTCCGCAATGCTCCTTGATAGCTGCCGCCGCGGTTTTATACAGCGGCGTCTGTGGTATCATATTTGTTTTCATTACAG
Source organism: uncultured Ruminococcus sp. (assembly GCA_964630005.1). Lineage (GTDB taxonomy): Bacteria > Bacillota > Clostridia > Oscillospirales > CAG-382 > UBA1206. The sequence goes on from CAZVSW010000079.1 coordinate 1,883, forward strand.
ATATAGCTCAATTTTACGGTAGCTTGCACGGTCAAGTGCGGCTACGTCCTTGATGTTATAGCGGTTACCGTCGACATCGCTGATAACCAATCTGCCGTTACCGATACGTGAGATGTTTCGGAAGGTGTCGTGTATAGCGAAGGACAGATGCCCGCGGTCGGTTTCTACCTCCCAATAGGAATAGCCGAAGCGCTCCTTGAGGGAGAGTATTTTTTGTATTTCGGGCATGAAGTACTTGCGTTCAAGCTCGTGACGGATGATATCGGCGTCTTCGGGCGAAAAATCCGCAAGAGAGCGGATAACGCCGAACTCCTTGCCGTCCTTGTCGAGCACGGAGATGAATTCCTCCGGGCAGTCAAACGGAAAAGCGCGGTGGAACATGACTCTGCCGAGGTCCTGCCATATGAGTTCTTTGGAGCTCGCTTCGTCCTTTTCTTCCAGATCGTCTTTTTTGATAGGCGGAAGAAACGCGTTCATGCACACGAAACCGTTTTTGGTTTTATAAAGCTTTGCGTTATCGGGGGTAAAATAGACCATCTCGACAATTCCGAGATAATCGTTTTTCATATCGGGCGCAGGTCCTTTCGGAGGACGTCCGCCCATGGGTGGATGATTGAACATTGTCGTGTTATTCCTCTATACCGATCGTTTTAAGCGCTTCCGCCTGCATCTTGTATAGCTTGAAGTAAACGCCCTTCTTTCTGATAAGCTCCTCGGCAGTGCCTGCTTCGGGCATCTTGCCGTTTTCGATAACGATGAGCTTGTCGGCGTCCCTCAGTGTTGAGAGGCGGTGTGCGATTATGATTGTCGTACGGTTTTTGGTGAGGCTGTTCAGGGATTCCTGAATAGCGCGTTCGGTTTGAGTATCCATGGCGGCTGTCGCTTCGTCAAGGATGAGTATGGCGGGGTTTTTAAGTATGGCGCGGGCGATGGAGACTCTCTGACGTTCGCCGCCCGAAAGATCCTTATAGCCCATACCGACCATAGTCTGATAGCCGTCGGGATATTTGATGATAAAGTCGTGCGCAGAGGCGATCTTTGCCGCCGCCATGACCTGTTCGTTAGTAGCTTCGGGGCAGGCGTAGCGGATGTTATCCATTATTGTGCCGCGGAAAAGATATGTTTCCTGCGATACGATGGCGATGTTCTTGCGGAGCGTCTCGAACGAGAGATCCTTAATATTTACGCCGTCAATGGTTATCATGCCGCTTACGGGGTCGTAAAGCCTTGTCAGCAGGTTGGCAAGCGTTGATTTGCCTGCTCCCGTATGACCGACGATGCCGAGCGTTTTACCCGCAGGCACGTCGAATGATATCTTATCGATAACGATACGGTTCTCTTCATAGGAAAATACTACGTCCCTGAACTCAACGTCGCCCTTTACCGCGTCGAGGTTGACGGGTGTTGCGCTTTCTTTTACGTCAGGTACGGCGTCGCTTATCTCAAACAGTCGCTGAAGTGCGTTGAGGCATTCAGACCACCAGTTTGAAACGTCGGCAAGAAAGTCTATCGGGTCGTATACAAGGCTCATATAGCTTATAAACAGCATGAGCGTGCCGTATGTCATACCGTCGGTATGATTCATTACCTGCCAGCCGCCGACTGCCCACACGACATATGTACCGAATTTCATAAGATAGCTTATGAAGCGGAAAGTACGGTTTGCGGTAACGCCGATCTCGGTGCGCGCGTCGGCTTCGTCGCGGTTGCGCTTCTCAAAGCGTTCCAGCTCTTCGGATTCTCTGGAGAATGATTTGACGACTCTCATGCCGTTCAAGACGTCAGATACCAGGGAATTGAGGTATCTTGTCTTTGAATAGGAGCGTGCATGAAGCTTTTCAAACGTTCTGAAGATGAGCTTATAGAACACGAAGAAGAACGGTATTGTAATAAATGTATACAGCGTGAGCAGGGGATTGATAGTGAGCATCACGATCAATACGGCGACGAGCTGTACGGAGTTAGTTATGAGATATGGCAGACCGTCGACGAAAAACCAATAGATAGTGGTCGCATCGTTGTTGATCTGTGTCATAAGACCGCCAGTCTGACGGCTTGAAAAGAATTTCAGCGAAAGTTTGCCGATGGTTGAAAATATCGTTTTCTTGAGGTCATAGACCACATCGGCGGCAACTTTTGCGGAAATAATGCCGTTCAGCAGCGATACCAACAGCGATAACAGACGCACGCATATTATCATAAGCAGCATTTTGCCTATTTCGCCGAACATACTGCCGCCTTCCGTCAGCACCTCGTCGTAAAAGATGGTATTACTTACATAGGGAGTAATGACGCCGAGAGCCGAAACAAGCGCAAGCGTGAGGAATACGAGCAGGATATATCCGCGGTACTTGACAAACATTTTTGCCAACCGCTTAACGAGCTTTGCTTTTTCCATACAACGCGGGCATATCTGACGCTCGGGGTCGGGGTAGCGCAGGTGGCATTTAGGGCAATAGTGTTTGTCCTCGGTTTCACCCTTAAGCTTTGATTCGTCAAGCTTGCCGTCTTTTTTCAGGCTCGTCACAGCGTTGCAGAGCACATTGATGTCGTGTTTGCAGGTAAACGTGAACGCCGTTATTTCGGCGGTTTCGCCGTCGTATTCGCATATAAGCCTTCCTGAAGAGACAAAAAGCTCAGCGCGCATATTTTCCGACTTTGAAATGTCGTACTCATTATAAGCGTCGCATGTGAAGCTTTCGATACGCTCGTGTCCGTTTTTCACAAAACCGACAGCGCCTTCGGCAACCGCAAGCTTTTCTTTGGTCAGGACAATAAACGTGTCCTTTTTGATACCGTCGCTTCCGAGATCGCTCTTCAGCGTAAGAAGCATTTCGCTGTCGCCGCTCAGCTTTTCGGAAAAGAAGGCGACTGCGGACGGTGTAAGCTTTTGCAATTCGATCATAAAAACATGAAAATCGGCTGCAAACGCTCTGTCATCGGGGGAGTAATTAACCTGATGCATAAGCGCTTTGCAGAGAAGTGGTGCGGGGGCAGGGTCAGCCGTCCCTGCCTTGTACGGAGACGCTTGATCGGGATTGGGTCGATTCCGTCAGCGTCTTAAGCATAAAACGGAGCATGTCAATACACACGCCAATTTACGCCTTTTATATTTTACATCTTATCACTAAAAAAATCAACGCTTTTTTCACAAATTATTTTGATTCTATGATGAAAAAGTATGGTGATGTGGGCGAGTTGATGATGCGGAATTTTGAAACGCATATCTTGCGTCTGTCCAGCTTTGAAAGCTCGTTTTCAAGCATCTCGCCCTCAAGCGTACCTTCCTCGTGACCGGGATAGACGGCGATAAGCAAAATGCCGTCATCTGAAAGAAGGTCCATGGCGGAGTTAACTGCTTTGAGTGTGGATTCGCGCTTTGTGGTAACCTTTCGGTCGCTTCCCGGAAGCCAACCGAGGTTGAACATGCCGGCGTTTATTTTCTCTTTGACGTATTCGGCGCAGTTGGCGTGTGAGTCGTTTATTATGGTATAGTTAGCCGGACAGCCCGTTTCAAGAAGATGCGCTTTTGTGGATTCGCACGCCGCGGACTGTATGTCAAAGGCATAGACCTTTCCGCTTTCTCCTACGGTTTTTGATAAGAATTCGGTATCATAGCCGTTTCCTGCGGTAAAGTCGCAGACCACACTGCCGACGCCGATATGCTTTCTTAAAAATTCTTTTTGCAATTCTAAAAGATCAACCATTTTATGCTCCTTTTAATTTCATCCGCCTTGACGGCGTTTATGTTTTATGATAGAATGGGCTTGGCAGCGAATAATACCGCTGCGCTTTGAATGGAGGTATATTTTTATGAAACGATGTATTGCATTTCTTATATGCTTGCTCATGATTTTTCTTGCCGCTTGTACGGGTAACGGTACTGCGGTATCAGACGCTGAAAGCGGCAACGATCAATCTGAATCTGACAATAGCGCCGTTGAATCGGAGGAGATATCTGCCGAGGAATCAAATTCGGAGATAACCGATCCCAATTATTACGGCGTCGCACAGCTTTATATTACCGTAAAAGGACTGATCGGGAAAGAGGCGTATCGCGAATGTACGCTCCGGCTCGTCGACAAAAGCGGCAAATTTGAAGAGATCATCGACGAGAACGCGACCATCAAGGTGAGAGGTAATTCCACCGCGAGCGGAGAAAAGAAACCGTATAACATAAAATTCAGCTCATCTCAGCGTCCTCTAGGACTGGGCAAGGGCAAAAAATTCTGCCTGCTTGCCAATCTGTATGATAAAACACTGATACGTAACCGGCTTTCATATGATTTTGCGTCCGAGCTCGAGGGGTGTGATTACACTCCGAATACGGAGTTTGTAGACGTATACCTTAACAACCGCTATCTCGGGAATTATCTGATGACGCAGGCGGTCGGCGAGGGAAGCGAAAAGGTAGACATTGATATAAAAAAGAATGATTTTCTGCTTGAATTTGAACCGTACGAGGGATATAGCAATCCGGTGAACATCAGAACCGAGAGAACCGGCATACTTTTCGGTTTCAACGACCCCGAGTACCCTTCGGACGCACAGCTTTCGTGGCTCAGGAGCTTTTTCAAACGTGCGGAAGACGCGCTTTTTACTAAGAATCTTAAGGAGATCGAAAAGTATTTCGACATTGATTCGTTTGTGGATTTCTATATCGTAAACGAGCTTTTCAAAGACGTCGACTTTGCCACTTCATCCACCCGTTTTTATGTGAAAGACGGCAAGCTTTTCGCAGGACCGCTGTGGGATATGGATCTCTCGTCCGGTAATGTCTCAAACATGCAGGGCTTTTATGAGGAATACTGGAATAAGAGCGGCTCGAACGACAGTACGGAAAGCTTTTACTGCCGCAAGATATGGTACGGTTATCTTTTCGAATGCAAGGAGTTTGAAACCCTTGTAAAGAAAAGATATGCCGAGCTGCAACCGCGGATCATTAATCTGACCACGGATAACGAGCTCGGCAAAAACAGGATCGATCTGTTGATCGAAAAGTACGGCAAGTCGTTTACTGCCAATTATAAGAAAGCGAGATGGCGTATTAATGTCCCGTACGGATTATACGAGACACGTACGCCGGGAAAAAGCTTTGACGGAAATGTCGAGCAGCTTAGGGATTGGCTTATAAAGCGTAACAGCTGGCTGCTCAGTCAACTTGAACAGTGATCTCCACAGCTTCGGAATGACCGATATAGTCATAGGTTGAGATCATGAAGCTGTCCGTACCCTTATAACCGTGACCGGGATAGTATGTCAGCGTACCGTCTCCGTTTATTGTAACAGAACCATGCTCAGGCGACTTTTCGATCTGTATGATCGCGAAGTCGTCTTTTTCGAGCACCTTGTGAGTCACCGGAGTCTTTTCCTTGCACTTGAGCGAAGCGGAGGGCGGTGCTTCCAGAGTATCGGAAAGGGTCTGCTTGATGAATTTATAGGTGGAGTCATATATTACGCGGCCCATTTCCGTGCCGGACTTATAGGCGAGATAATATAATCCGCCTGCTTCATAATACATATGAATGGCTTCGCTCATATATCCGTATTTAACGCCGCCGGACAGATAGCCGAGGTATTTCTGAAGGAAGAGGTCGTCTGTGAGCGCTCTGCCGTCTGCTTCGATCTCAATGCACATGTTGTTCTTGCGGATGATATCGACTGCATTCTTGATACGGCTTTCGCCTACGCTTTCGCTGAAAGCGAAGTTGGGCTGCATACAGCATACGTCAAAGCCGACTTTCTTCCATGTGAAATAGCCCTCTGCACAGTAATACGGTATCCAGAACAGCTGGTCGCCGATGGTATGCAGATAATCCGAAGCCGCCTTAATGACCTCCGGGTCGCCCTCGTGGGTGTCGATCGATTCATGAAACCAATACCAGCCGGCAAATTCAAGATTGGGGTACTTCGCGGGGTCGTACATCTTATAGAAGCGTTCGACGTACCACTGAATCACCTTGAGACGGGCTTCGACCGTGGTGAGATCTTCGCTCTTACCGTCTCCGTCGATATCGCCGAAATATTTGACGTGCATAGACGGGTGTATGATGGAAACAAAGAATTTGTATTTATAGTCGCTTAGACCGAGCTCGTCTTTAACCTTGCCTGCGGCTTTGTTGAGCGCATCGAGATTCTGACCCTTGATGAAGAGTTTGTCTTCGAGGTCTTCCCATTCTTCCTTGACGGACGTGAAGTCGGGTCTGCCGCCCTTTATGAGTGCGCTCGGGTTCGGAAGGAAGAGGAAGCTGTCGAACATTGTGTCCTGAGCCTTGCCGTCGACGATATAGCCGGCATACGGTCTGAAAAATTCCTCGTCAAGGACGGTGTTGTTGTAGTAGGACAGAACAACGTCGTTGACTCCGTGCAGGAGGTCCTTTGACTGAGATTGATATGAATACATATTATCATGGCTGGGCTTGTTGAATTTTTCAAGACCGGACTCTTTGAGAGATACTGCGTCTTTGGTCGATTTGCATCCGTAAACAGAAAGCTCGTCGATAAACAAATGCGTGGTGAACGGCATGTCAAAGCAGACAAAACGCGCTTTATACGGCTTTTGGAAGTTGATCCTGAAGCTGTCGCGACGTTCGCCGTTTGCCTGATTGGGCTTGCAGCTTCCTGCATAGTACCAGTCCGTGCCGTTTTCGGAAAGGTATACCGTTACGGATTCAGGCGCATAGATCGCCCAACTGTTGTTATGCAGGAATCCGCCGGTCACATATTCAACAGTTGAAACGTGCTCCATGTCAAAATAGAAATAGCGTCCTTCCGCACCGAGGCAGTGGAACCATGTGCCGTCATAGCAATAAGAGCTGGAAGCGCTCTTGCCGTCGGTGAGGAGCTTAGAGGTTACGGG
>CAZVSW010000080.1:0-3542 GCA_964630005.1 uncultured Ruminococcus sp.
GATCTGATAAGTTCTATCATCTCACCTGTGAGAAACCAGCCCTCTCCGTATTGATTGCCGAGAGAAAGGTAAGGTTTTGTCATCTCCGCGATGGTCTCGATCGGTATGGGGGCTTCAAATCGCTTGCTGCTTTTGAGAGCATCGACAGCAGGTTTGCGCAAGGCTCTGAACGCTCTTGACGATATCTTCGAAACCGTGTCAGCCGATCGCTTTCCGCCCAGGTATTTATATTTATACTGCGCGCCGATCATAATATAGCAGAAAAAGTCCGCTAAATCGGGTACAACGGCTTCTGCTCCCTCTCTTTCGAGGACGTCGACGAGATGGTTGTTGGCAAGCGGCATATATTTCACCAATATTTCGCCGACAACTCCGACGCGCGGCTTGCGAAGCGCTTCGTTGATGGGAAATTCATCGAAAGCGCTGACAATTCCGTTGCAAACACTCTTGTAACTGTTATGCGATTTCGGATTTATCAATGAATCTATCGCAATCTGCTTCCATTTTTCATAAAGTTCGGATGCGCTTCCGCGTACTATCTCATAAGGGCGAACACGGTAAAGACATCTCATAAGCAGATCGCCGTATATGATCGCATGCAAAGCGTCAAGCACGAGGGACGGAGACAGCTTAAAGCCGGAATTCTTCTCCATGCCGTTAGTATTGAGCGATATGACCGGAATATGTGAAAGCCCCACCCTATCAAGAGCTCTGCGAATGAAAGCGACATAATTGCTTGCGCGGCAGCACCCTCCGGTCTGTGTCATAGCGATAGCAAGACGATTGGTATCGTATTTGCCGGACAGCACCGCCTCCATGATCTGACCGACAACGGTGATCGAAGGAAAACATGCGTCGTTGTTTACGAATTTCAGACCGGTATCAATTGCTTTACGGTTGTCGTTTTTGAGGATAACGACGTTGTATCCGTGCTTTTTCATCACCGGTTCTACTATATCAAAGTGAATCGGACTCATCTGAGGAGCGAGTATAGTATAACCCTCTTTGAACATAGCAGAATCAAACTCGGTTCTGTTATAAGCAAGCGGCTTGGTCCTGTCAGCGACGATATTGCGTTTGGCGCGCATTCTGATAGCCGAAATGAGGCTTCTTATGCGTATACGCACAGCGCCGAGATTGGTGACCTCGTCAATTTTCAGAAGCGTGTAAAGCTTGTTGCGTTTTTCAAGGATCTCGCTCACCTGATCCGCAGTAACGGCATCAAGACCGCAGCCAAACGAGTTGAGCTGAATCAGTTCAAGATCATCGCGCTCCGACACGAATTCAGCGGCGGAATAGAGCCTTGAGTGATACACCCACTGATCAACAACTCTGATAGGTCGTGACGGATCGGCTTCGATCGGGAGACTATCTTCCGTGAAAACGGCAAATCCGTATGATGCGATGAGCTCCGGGATTCCGTGATTGATCTCCGGGTCGATATGATATGGTCTTCCGGCAAGCACGATACCCTTCTTGCCGCTCTGCTCCATCAGGGAAAGTATTCGTCTTCCCTCGTTACGTACATCCTGTTTTGCTCTGAGCTGTTCCTCCCATGCGAGATGAACCGCATGTCTGACTTCGCTTTCAGATATACCCCACTCTTCGCGGCATATGCCGATAAGCCGCTTGGCGGCTGTTTTTTCATCAGTCATTGCAATAAAAGGACGTATATAACGGACGTGTTCTTTTTCTAATGCTTCTACATTATTCTTAAGATTTTCCGGATAAGAAATGACCATCGGGCAATTGAAATGGTTTTGAGCATCCCCTACCTCCTGATGTTCATAGAATACGCAGGGATGAAATATTGTTTTTATTCCGGCGTTAATGAGCCACATTATGTGACCGTGCGCCAGCTTTGCCGGATAGCATTCCGACTCGGACGGAATCGAATCCATTCCAAGTTCATAAAGCTCTCTTGAAGAAAAAGGCGAAATAACCGTTCTGAAGCCGAGTGAAGCGAAAAAAGTAGCCCAAAACGGATAGTTTTCATACATATTAAGCACTCTCGGAATTCCGATAACTCCGCGGGGCGCATCTGCATCTGGTAGCGGCTCGTAATCAAAAAGACGATGACGCTTATATTCAAAAAGGTTTGGCGCTTTTTCCGTCGACAATGCATTACCGCCGCCCTTTTCACAGCGGTTGCCGCTGATAAAACGACGGTTGCCGGAAAAACGGTTTATGGTGAGCATACAATTGTTGGAGCATCCTCCGCACCTTTTTGTGTCCGATGAATATGTTAAATTTATAATATCACAAAGCGGCAGCATGTTTGACTGCTGACCGACGTAATTTTCTCTTGCAACCAATGCCGCGCCGAAAGCGCCCATCAGCCCTGAAATGTCCGGACAGGTTGCGTCGACTCCGGCAACCTTTTCAAAAGCGCGCAAAACGGCTTTGTTGTGAAAAGTTCCGCCCTGCACGACAATATGTTTGCCAAGCTCCCCGGAATCGGTCAGTTTAATAACCTTATATAAGGCATTTTTGATAACCGAATAAGCAAGACCGGCAGAAATGTCGGATACCGCCGCGCCCTCTTTTTGCGCCTGCTTGACGTTGGAATTCATAAACACCGTACAGCGAGTACCGAGATCGACCGGATGCTCGGCAAAAATTGCTTCATTGGCAAAGCTTTCGGCGGTATAACCCAATGAATTTGCAAAGTTTTCGATGAACGAGCCGCATCCCGACGAGCACGCTTCGTTAAGCAGAATCGAATCGACTGCGCCGTTTTTCAGCTTTATGCATTTCATGTCCTGACCGCCTATGTCAAGTACGCAGTCTGTCTGCGGATCAAAAAACGCCGCCGCTTTGCAGTGCGCAATGGTTTCAACCTCTCCGTCGTCAAGCGAGAAGGCCGCTTTTAACAGCGCCTCGCCGTATCCGGTAGAACAAGATCTGACAATTTTCGCGCTTTTCGGGAAAATTTTTTCAAGTTCAATTATTGCATTTATTGCGGCATTTATCGGGCTTCCGTTATTGTTTGAATAGTGTGAAAACAACAGCTGACCATCATCGCCAATCAGAACGAGCTTTGTGGTGGTTGAGCCTGCGTCTATTCCAAGAAAGCAATTTCCCGAATAACTATCTAACTTCTCTTTTTTCAGCACAGTGCGCTCGTGCCTGTTATAAAAATCCAAATACTCCTGTTTGTTTACAAAAAGCGGTTCAAGCCGCGGCATCTCGCGGGCGACCTGCACGCCGCTCACAAGCTTGGTCATAAAGTCACGGATATCAACTGCGCCGCTGTTTCCGGCCTCCAAAGCCGCGCCCATGGCGGCAAACAGATGCGAATTATCGGGGTCAACAATATTATCATCGGTGAGCTTGAGCGTTCTGATAAACGCTTTTTTAAGCTCGCTCATATAATGGAGCGGTCCGCCCAAAAATGCAACGCAGCCCGATATAGGCTTGCCGCAGGCAAGACCGGATATAGTTTGGTTCACTACCGCCTGAAAAATCGAAGCCGCGATATCGGCTCTTGCAGCGCCTTCGTTTATAAGCGGCTGTATATCCGTTTTGGCAAAGACTCCGCA
>CAZVSW010000080.1:3552-8567 GCA_964630005.1 uncultured Ruminococcus sp.
GGTAATTTTTCGCTTCGTTATTAAGTCCCTCTGCATCTGTCTGAAGGAGCGCGGCCATCTGATCGATAAATGCACCTGTACCGCCGGCGCAAACGCCGTTCATGCGCTCTTCAAGACCGCCGGTAAAATAAATTATCTTCGCATCCTCGCCTCCGAGCTCGATTGCGACGTCGGTCTGGGGCGCAGTGAACTTCAGAGCGGTGGCAACGGCCACGACTTCCTGAATGAAATCGACGCCGAACGCCTTGCCGAAGCTTATCGAGCCCGATCCGGTGACCTTGACACGCAAAAGACATGCGCCGAGCTTTTCTCCGGCTTCATACAGCAGATCGCGGAGTGTTTCCTGCGTGCGAGCCCCGTGACGGCGATATGAATCAAAAACAATTCTATTGTCACTATCAAGTAAAACCAATTTTACGGTAGTTGAGCCGATATCAATTCCGGCTTTATATTCTGTCATCATATATCCACTTCGTGTTTAATAATTTCTCTTTTTTACAAGTACGGGATTAAAACTGTATAAACAGCAAGAAGCCCTTAAAAAACAGGACTTCTCGGCAAGTTAGCATTATCGCCGGCTATCTCTGATAATGTCGATCACACATCCTCCCATACGGGTTCTTTGTTAAACGAAAGAAGTCCGATGGTGGTAACAGACGGCTTAAGATTCTCTTTTTTGTATGAGTTCGGCACAAAATGCAGGAGAGATTCCCAATTATAGCGATATTTCAAATCATTGCCGGGGAAAATTGCAATATCCAAAAAGCCCATTCTCGCACATGCATATCCGATTTTTGTTGCTTTATCCGTACGGTTGGAAATAATACGGTACTTCGTCTTTCTGAGGTCGGCCAATACTAAAGACGGTATATCGATCGGATTTCCTCTATGGGTGAAAAACGTATTAAACGATGGATCAAACGCCGCCCATTTTCCGTATTCGGGCAACCAGACCTGCGCGATAACATGGCAATGACCGCACCTATTAGCTTGGTTCTGAAGCCACACCGGCAGAGCAAAAATACCGATTGAGGTCAGGGCATCGGAAAACAAAATCGCACGATTTGCGCAGTTTATCGGATTGTTTTGCTTAAATCCATATTCAAGTATCTTGTCAGGCAAAGACGGAGGAAGCGGACTTGCGCCGTTATACGTGCTGTTATCGTCTATCCATTGCATTATACGCCGTGCTTTAGACATCGTATCGCCGTTTCCGGCAATCTCACGCAACGAATATTCTGCAAACATATCAGACAGCGCTTCAGAGCGTGTAAAGCGGTAATATTCGACCGTTTCACCCAAGTTAAAGTCGGTGTATTTCGATAAGTTCTCATACATCGTCTTTACAATTTTAGCATTATCTTTTCCGGTATAAATTGCTTCGCGAATTACCTGATATGCATCTGATACTTTCATATAGTTACCTGCCTATAGTGAAGGTATAAAAAAGAAAACGCCGCCGTGGCGACTTTTTCTTTTTGGTTGCGGGGGAAGGACTTGAACCAACGACCTCCGGGTTATGAGCCCGACGAGCTACCAACTGCTCTACCCCGCGATATTGAATTAACGGAGCATCAGATACTCCCATGAAAAAACCGATGGTGCCGGAAACCGGGCTTGAACCGGTACGAGATTTGAGTCTCACGGGATTTTAAGTCCCGGGCGTCTGCCAATTCCGCCATTCCGGCGTCTTCACTTGCTGTAGTATATCACATCGAGAGCCGTTTGTCAATAGTTTTTTTTGATTTTCTCCGAAAAATATTTTTGATATCATCGACACTTTGTGTTGTATTTATATTGACTGATAAAGCGATTTGTGATAAACTTAACCGACTAAATTAGTATGGTGATATAGATGACACTTGATAAACTACAGATAGGAAAAACAGCGGTGATTTCAGCTGTCGGCGGAGAGGGCGCTCTTCGCTGCCGTCTCCTTGACATGGGGCTGATTCCCGGCACAAAAGTTACAGTTATAAAAATCGCGCCGCTCGGCGATCCGCTTGAGCTTTCCCTTCGCGGCTATGCCCTTTCGATTCGCAAGGACGACGCGAGCAAAATCACACTGGAGGAATAGGCGAACATGAAATTTGCACTTGTGGGCAACCAAAACTGCGGAAAAACCACGCTTTTCAATCAGTTGACCGGTTCTAATCAGCATGTGGGAAATTTTCCCGGGGTTACAGTAGATTCAAAAAGCGGCGCTATAAGAAACGTTAAAGACTGCACGGTTGTTGACCTTCCGGGAATATATTCGATTCGTCCATACACGAACGAAGAGATCGTGACAAGAGACTTTATTCTCGGTGAAAATCCCGACGGTATAATCAACATAATCGACGCGACAAACATTGAGCGTAATTTATATCTGACGCTCCAGCTCCTCGAAATGCGGATTCCCACCGTTGTGGCGCTCAATATGATGGATGAAGTGCGCTCAAACGGCGGCAGCATAGCGGTCGCTTCCCTTTCGGAAAAGCTCGGTGTTCCCGTAATACCTATCAGCGCTTCAAAAAACGAAGGTATTGACGAGCTGATAAAACGCGCCGTTGCAACTGCTTCGAGCAAGACCATGCCTAAGGTCGCCGACTTTTGCTCCAGCGGACCTGTTCACAGATGCGTACACGCCGTTTCGCACCTTATCGAGGACCATGCTCAGAATCATGGCATTTCGCCTCGTTTTGCGGCAACAAAAATAATTGAAAACGATCACACGATCATCGATAAACTCGATCTTAACCAAAACGAGCTCGACATGCTCGAACATTCCATTGTTGAAATGGAGCAGGAGCGCGGTCTGGACAGAAACGCCGCTCTTGCCGATATGAGATATAATTTCATCGAGCGAATATGTGTCGATACCGTAAAAAAGTGTCACGAAAGCAATGAGCGCAAGCGCAGTCTTGCCATAGATAGGTTTCTGACCGGAAAATATACCGCAATACCGATATTTCTTATTGCGATGCTTCTTATATTCTATTTGACTTTTGATGTGATAGGAGCGGCGCTCGGCAATGTAATGGACACAGCGATCGGAGCGGCAACCGACTTCGTTGATCAGATCCTCACCGACTATGGCATCAACGAGGTCGTTCACGATCTTATAATCGGCGGAATTTTCTCCGGCGTTGGCAGCGTACTCAGCTTCATACCCGAGATCGTAATCCTTTTCTTCTTTCTTTCGGTTCTTGAAGACTCCGGATATATGGCGCGCGTCGCTTTCGTTATGGATAAACCTCTGCGCAAGCTTGGCTTGTCCGGGCGCTCCATCGTACCTATGCTTGTCGGATTCGGCTGTTCCGTTCCAGCAATAATGTCAACAAGAACGCTCTCCTCTGACCGCGACAGAAAAATGACAATGGCGCTGATACCGTTCATGTCATGTTCGGCTAAGATTCCGATTTACGTAATGTTCACAAAGGCGTTTTTCCCCGAAAATAAAGCTATCGTAATGATTTCTCTTTATGTTTTGGGCATAATAATAGGGATTCTAACGGCTTTGATTTCCAAGCACCTCATTTATCGCGGAAATCCCATGCCATTCGTCATGGAACTGCCGAATTACAGAATGCCCTCCCCAAAAAGCGTACTCATGTTGATGTACGAAAAAGCAAAGGATTTTGTCCAAAAGGCTTTTACACTGATATTCGTTGCTTCGATCGTGATATGGGTTCTGCAAACATTTGACGTACGGCTGAACGTTGTTACAAATCAGGAAGACAGTATGCTCGCGCTCATGGGCAAGATGATCGCTCCTATATTTGCTCCTCTCGGCTTTGGCGATTGGCGTATCTCAACCGCTGTGATTACCGGTCTGACTGCAAAGGAAACCGTGGTCAGCACTTTGAGCGTGCTTTTAGGCGTGAGCACGAACGCTCTTTCCGAATCGCTTCCGGCTCTGTTCACCACCGCATCAACACTCAGCTTCCTTGCATTCGTGCTTTTATACACACCGTGCGTCGCTGCAATAAGCGCATTTAAACGTGAAACCTCCTCCACCGTCAGAACAATAGTTATTGTCGCTTTTCAATGCGCCGTAGCGTGGGTCGCCGCGCTTGCCGTTTATAACATTGCATTGATTTTTTGAGTATGAACACACTTGATTACATTTTAATAGCTCTTATATCCGTTGCATTTATTTACGCAGTGATATTCCTTATCAGAAAAAGCCGTCGAGGCTGCTCCTGCTGTGATAGCTGTAACGGATGCTGTAAGAGCTGTACGCATAAAAAATCAAAAAAATAAGATAACCGGACTGTTCATCAAAAAAGAACAGCCCGGTTATTATTATGCTTGGTTTTTGATCGTATCAACTTTTCTGTTAAGACGATTGCAAAAATCATCGGCAAATGAATCCGAATGTAAAATAAGAGAAACACTTTTCGAAGACGCATCTATATTGAAATGCGTGATCTCCTGAATTGCAGATTTCTTTCCGAACGTATACTCCTTTGTGACATTGACAATATTGCAGGAATTTACGTCGTTATATTCTATCGGGAAGAATTCTTCAGAAACATTTTCTTCGGTGATGGAAAATATTTTACGATAAACGTACATACGGTGTGTTGTAAGAACGATTACGGAAGAAGAATAGCGATTGGTTCGAACCGTTCCGTCAGTACCGCGAAAAATAGTAAGATCTTCATCTTCACGAACATAGTCGGCAAATGAAAAAGTTTCGATAACCTTACCGCGTTTGTCGTCGGTCTCGGCTTTTTCTTTTGCGGTGTCTTCGTCGCTGAGTGTAAAGTTCCTTATCTGTGTTTCGAGATCGGCATCCTTAGGTCTGATGATAAAATACAAAACTATGCATATCGCGCCGGCAAGCAAAAACAAGGTATATATTTGTCTTATTTCCCAGCTACGTTCAGCGCTGAAAGCGATCTTCATGATAGCGCCGATCACCATCAGAACGATACCGATAATAATCGGTTTGTAGTTTTGCTTAAAATACTTTAAGTTGTTCTTATACTCCATTGAAGTCTCCTGTTAATTAATTTTATATGCGATAG
>CAZVSW010000081.1:0-8551 GCA_964630005.1 uncultured Ruminococcus sp.
CCCATTTTCGGAATAAAACGAAGGCAGATATACTACTCCATCGCCAATACTCAATCCTTTCGAATGATTGACCCCATTCGTTTGTCCGATACCGACATCGGAAAATACGGCCCGGTTCTTCCCGGCCTTGGTATAGGCAACAGGAATCCATCCATTTCGTGAGAAAACGCTTAAATAAGCGATATGTTTATCTGTTTTTGCATAGTCAATATTTACATCTACGACGTCGACGTCGTGCTGGCTTGTTACATCAATGCTGGAAAAATCCCGGAATAGGTCTGGGATTTCATCACACTCCCGATATTTGTATAAAAGGGATTTCCGTTGAATTTCGTATACATATCTATAGATTTTCGTTACCTTATGCTCGAATTTGCAAATCTCTGTTTGATGTAACTTTTCAATATCCGATCCGATGCCATCCGGCTGAATATACACACACATCGAATGACCGTTATTCTGACTACCCCAATAAGGGACATAATCGACTGCAGCAGGAATACCCACCGCGCGAAGCATCATGGCTTTTAACGTCGTGCCGTCATCGCACCGTCCCCGGCGGGTTTGTTTCATGGAACTGTAACTTTGCAGTCCTGCCTTCATAAAAACCGTATTGAAATCAAAAGGAGCCAAAGCATTCAGCTTTGCGACCTGCTCGGGCAGTGCATCCTCCGGGCGTAATTGAGCGGCAAAGCGATTGTATAAATCCTGCTTCCAATAATATTCCAGCGGTTCTCGCCTAATCCTGTACGGAAGAACAAACCGATAGAATTGCTGCGTAGAATACGCTGCGGCCCATGGCTTCTCCGACCATATTTCGAACGAGTGATCGATGGAGGCAATCAGCGAATCGGCCAAAATACAATCGACATCCCGATATACAACCTCCGATCTGGATGCTCGAGGACGTTTGAGGTACTTTTTTACCGTTTCGTGACCATACAGATTTGCAAGGGAATCAATCTGGTCATTTAAGTATGAACTCTCCTGCGTTTCCGGAGCAAAGTATTTCTCTGCCATATTCTCAATAATAAATGTGGCAGCGGAGCGTTTCTCCGGATGGAATTGATAATGGGCCAGTACTTTGGCCAGTTCCTCCGAGTCGCAAATCGAATTCCTATTGCATGACGCAACGATCAATCCTGCAATACCAATTAACAACCCGATATAAGCTCTGTGTGTCTTCATTCGATACATTCTGCCCTTACGGTATTTTGTCCCCGAGACCTTGTGGGTCCCCTCCTAAAGGAGAGATTCGGGGGAGCTGCATCGTAAACGCCCCCCGCGAGGCTTCATCCAGCCCCGACCCAATCAAGATCAGGAACCCTGGGTTAAAATGATATATAACCGCCTTTTCATGATTAAGTCCGGCTTGACTTATATTCCAAAATTATATTGAATATCATCCGCTTTGTAACCTCCTAACAGTGTTTTATAACTATCCTTCCACGGCACAATGGTTGATCCTGATTTCTTTAATTCGGGAATATATTTTTGAATATCTGCCCATGCTGGTAGAATATCATCGCTCCGCAGACCCTTGGATAGGCATAACACTAATACCGAGGACTTATCGAGGTCAATACCTGAGTTTTTAGTAGTATTGGCCCGCATCACCTCCTCATAAGGAATCGTGTAGAATCGAATGTAGAAAACTCGTACAACTTGTGCCCACGTAGCGCAATGAAATTTTACGGCTTGGATCGGAATATCGAACCGGGAAAAGAAAACGGATAATTCCATTTCATAGCACATACCCGCAGCTTTCAAGCCCCAGTTATATTGGAGATAACTTACCGTATCTTGTTGAAAAGAGGATAAAGGTTTGTATCCCACGTATTTTTCTTGAGAAAAACCTCGGTGATTCAAAAGAGCAAGAAACATGACGATTATATATGAAAAAAGTCTTTTCATAATCGGATGTATATTTAGGACTTACCGTTCCGATCTTTCTCTGTCAGGGATTCAAAACGTTATCGGGAATATTATCTAACCAAATCTCGGTTTGAATAAGTTTCATTCTGTCGTTAGATCCGAGCGATGGTGATGATTTGTAAAAATCATTCCGATCTATAACCCAAACCCTCTTATCTTTATTATCGATCATCCATTGCCAAACTTGCGATCGTGATTTGGTCGAGATAAAATGATCGATGTCAATTACTGTGAAATTATTCAAATCCGATATCGGGCGATCTAAAATAATCTTATCTGATTTTGTTGAATTTGTATAATTTATATGCAACAAAAACAGTTCATAGTCTTTTGATACAGAGCCCAGAGAGAATGATACGGCACCTGCTTTAATATATGACCTTTTCTCTCCAATATATTTCCCAAATCCGTTAAAGATTCCTTGATGAGATGCAGGAATTGTCGAAGAAGTACCAATCATATAGATATCCTGGGGAGTTTGAGCGGTAAGATTCATGAATTGCATCATCAAGAATATTGTCAATAATAGCTTTCCCATAGTATTTTAGTTTAAAAGTTATTGTTTTTTTATATTGCTATTTACCAATGTTGCTATATCACGTTTTTCTTGGGGAGACAAATTCTTAAATTGAGGTGCATCTGCACATCCTGCATATTTCATCATCTTATAAAAATCGTCATTCTGCCCCGGAAAGATATCCTTTATTCCTTGAAGATAATCATTATTTTCAATTAATGTACTATGATCATAACTTTTTCCATTTATTGCAAGATATCCATGAAGATACTCATGAAATAATACGAGTTGTTGACCTTGGTCTGTTAGATTTGAGAAATATTGCTCATTATATAATATACCTTTTAGTCCGGTTACTGTTCCATCGCTGTTCGATTCAATTCTTATAGTCATTGTTTTTATTGTATCATCCGGAATAATCGGAAGATTACGTTTTGAAATAAAGGAACGAATTTCAGAATTAGTAATAGTTTCCAAAATCTTATTTTTGGAGTCATTCGGATTACTTTTGGGCGTATCATCATCCTTTCCGGTCTCGGGTTTAGTTTCACCCAAACTTGAACAATTTCCGGAGCAAAATGGATCGCCACACTTAGGACATTCCCACTCCTCGCAGGAACAGGGATCATCACCGCAATCGGGACAAGTTCCGCAAGTGCAGGGGTCATTACCGCACCAAGAACATGTATCGTCACAAGTGCAGGGATCATTGCCGCACCAGGAACAAACATTGCATGTGCAATTAAATTCATATTCTCCGCATCCGCTGCAATAATCGGGGGTTATAATGACAGGATCATCATCACAATCTCCATTACACCATGGACTGCCGCAATTCCAGCAATATAGCCACTCATCTTCTTCGCAATCACCCCAACACCATGGATCGCCGCAATTCGGACAGGGGTCTGGTTCGTCTTCATCAAAGCTGCGGGTCATTTTGTTCGCACTTTTGGTTATTCGGATCGGGCCTAAAATCTTTTTGGCGATTCCGAACCGCTTGTTCCAGTCTTTGCTGTCGCACAGGAGATAAACTCCCACCGTCTTGTGCCCATTTTCATATTTGTCCACTCGGACAGTATGGCGGGCATGGAGATCATAATATACAGCGACGCCGTTGAACTTATGGCTTCCCGAATGAAGGAATTCGTCAAACTTATTTTTGTTTTTGGCATAATAATCTCCATCGGGAATCAAGGTCAAAAGGTACGATGCAAGCCGTCCGTCATCTTTTGCCTTTACCACAACGACCTTCTGAGAAATTCGCACCTTACGTACTTTGATTTTTCCGTTTTTCTCTTCGGCTCGAAGCGCATAATAGGTGTATTGAGGAATGATGGGGACATCTACACTTCCGACTTTTGTATTCTGAGACATTTTGGCATCGCCCCACAAAGGGTTGAAATCGCCCGGGACCAACCCTTTGATTTGGGACGTATGCGTCCTGGTCTTCAGCGACAGCTGTCGTTCAACGAACTCCCGAGCGGCCGGGACCGTCAAACAGTTACTCTGGAGATCGGATAGTTGTTCGATTGTTGGATCATGCACACAGGCATAAAACATGCCGAGGAGACATAGCAGGCTCACTCCAAAAAGATGCCGCGTTTTCATATTTGGGACATTTAGTCTTGTTTCATTTCAGTCTGCTCACGAGTTCCCCGAATTCCCCGGATGGCGTCAGTCGGTAAATTTCGATACTCTCCCAGTCTTTAGTCTCTTCATGATATTTGAAATAAGTTCCGGTCCGCAACGGTTTCCCTGCCTGAAAATTACGGGCGCTCATGGATACGCGGTGTCCCGGCACCTCCCGCCTGATGCGGACGGGACTTCCGTCAAAGCTGATACCGGCAATAACCCCGCAAAAATTCGCCAGATAGATTTCGCCGTCGATCAATGCCGGATCGTTGCTGCGCGGAATTCTCATCGACAGATACCCATACGACGGTTCGTCGCGATTGATGAAATAGTAAATACGGGGATGGACTTCGACGGTATCTTTTCGGAACGTATTTCCGTCATTGCCCGAATACACGGCTCGATAACGTATTTCCGAACGGACCGGCACTTCGACAACGGTCAGGCTGGTTTCTCCGCAGGTCTTTTTGTATTCGGGCTCTTTGCGAATGCGTGTCCGGAATCCGAGATCGGGATCGTGCGGATCGGCTCCATGATACTCCAACCAGCTTTCCTGCGACACG
Organism: uncultured Ruminococcus sp.; assembly: GCA_964630005.1. Lineage (GTDB taxonomy): Bacteria > Bacillota > Clostridia > Oscillospirales > CAG-382 > UBA1206. The sequence goes on from CAZVSW010000081.1 coordinate 4,651, forward strand.
ACTGTCGAGCTTATCCGCGAACTCCACACAGCGCACTCCCAGTCGAACGAGAATTTGCCGAGGCAGAACGGCTGCGCAGCGGAATCCGGGACTCCGTATTGCAACACCGCGTCAGGTTCTGTTATTCCTTCGGTTAAAAGCCATGCTTTCACGGCATCTATTTGGGCCGTGCCGGGTTGACGGTTGGATTGACCGTTGACTTGCAGATACATAAACGGCAGCAAACTCAAAAAAAGAATTATCTTCATAGCTTTTTCTTTTATATTTGGAGTAAATTCGGTGATGCTATTTGTTACATACGCATGGTGATTTATGGCATTTGCCATAAGGACATAAGCAATTTCCCATGCATGTTGCACAATCGTAAGGTAATTCTATTGATTCACAGCCGAGACATGAGGGACTACCGCATATAGGACATTCCTCAAAATGAGATTCAGAACAATTGAGGTTTCCACACCAAGGACACTCGTAACAATTACATACAACTTCTCCACAATCTGAACATCTGTAATCATCTTCATCATCATCGTCTTCGTCCCATGGGGCTCGTGTCAAAGCTTTTGAACGAGAGAATGAAATATTATCGAAAAAAGCCGTATAACATATGTTTCTTTCTTTAGAAGTCATTTGATGCACCTTTGCTGAAGATATACTTTTGACAAGATGCCCTGCAGTATATTCTTTTAGAGATGTAATTTTACCATTTAATGTATGATATAGGACAAGACCTGTAAAGCATTGATCATGTGATGCAACAACTGGATAATCGTCTAATTTCTTATTTTTATCTGAATGTTTATCTGCAGGTATAATTGATACAATATGGCATGATAGAACATCTTGTTGAATATTTTTTACGATACACAATTTGTAAAAAACATTTGCCTGATATGTATGGATTTTCCCATCTTTGACTGTGATCGTTTTTGCTTTCAGTTTATCGGAGATTGCTGTTATTGGGATATTGACACAACATATATTGGAATTGCAACTTACTAAAGCCTCATTCCAATTAATCGTATAATTCTCGGGAACAATCCTGCCAACCCCTGTGGTATTGGCCATTGTAGAAGCATTCACAGATGCCTTTTCAAAAAATTCTTTTGCCTCATCAATTGTTAAAGCGCTCTTTTCTGAAACTTGGCTTGTCGATGTTTCATTTAGCGAATTGCATGCTATAATAAATAAAGCAATTCCAATTATGATTATCTGAGTAAAAATTCTATACCGTTTCATATTATATTGATTTATTTGAGCTTTTGATTCTGCTCATATTTTCTATTTGCAAGCCAAATCTGATATTCATGGGGTGGTATGAGTTCTTTTGCTTTTTTTATAAAGTCGGCTTCTATTTCATTGATTTTTGCGCGTTTTTCATCTTTAGATAAGGGTGTATGTTTAATCTTGTATTCATTTAGCGCACGATTGGTAAGCAATTTTTTGTATGCTGCGATTTGGCTTGTGGTCATTGCATAGTTCAATGCCAATTTCCGATCGAGAGAAGGAGTGAATATCTTTTCCCATTGTTGAAATACTTCTTGTGAAACGGATGCTTGTATTGCCTTTTCCAAGTCCTTGACAGCTTGATCTATGGCTTTGTTCACTTGATTTTTGCTGCTGTTACCGGCCTTAATTCTTTCGACTTCACGATTGTATTTATATTCCAGTTGCAGAATCCGCATAGCCTGGGAATAGGTCAGTGTATTATGGTATTTATTCATCATGCGACGAGCCTCTAAATCCGTTCTATAGGCTGTGAGATAATGAGCCGCTATTTCCTTACCCAACACATTGTTAACCTGTGTCTCAAATTTGGAATTCAGATCTTTGTATAATACACTTTTCTCGGCATATGCAAGTACATTATTTCGGATCACATCTTTCTCTGCCATCATTGCGTTTGTTAAGGTTTTAAGTTGCCGTAATTGATCGCCCGAAATATGCAAATCCTCTTTCAAATAAAAATGGCTGAATTTTTTAATTTGCGATTTCCAGTTTTTAAATTGTTTAGGAGACAAAAGCCCTGATAATTGCGTCCTAAAATTTGCATATGCATTTTGCAGTAGTTCCGATCGGATTTTTACGGATGTCGCCGTCTTATTTATCTCCTCGTATTGTGCATCTAATGATGCCCGCATATTAATATATGCAGGGATTTGTTCTTGGGATAAATGATACTGTTGAATAAGATAATCCGTTTGGTGTTGAGTAATAGGCTGTGCTACTATATTATTCCATACTCCCACAAAAAGGAACCAAAAGAAGAGATGTTTTTTCATAAAACAAAGAATTAGATTAGTAGTCATAAATATAAGACTGTATCATACCATAATCCAAACTATCAATTAAATAAAGGAAAATAATAAACATTTTTTAGAATTTATTCAAACATTAGGCAATTTAGCAAAATCGACCACGGGGTTTATTAAATTTAGCATTAAGAAATCGGCCCAATTCAGGTATTCGCTCCTGTCCGCAGTGGCGGGGGCGCACCGGGGAAAACAGAATTCATTGCATACCTCAGCGCTGTATGCAATGTTCCCGCCCAGTGGCAGCAATCTCCGGCGCTTTATTGGTGAGATACTCCATCAACATAATTTGTATATTCCTCGATATTCGACTTCTTATTGTGGCACGGTTTCATGCTCCTCGTCGTGACGTTCATCTTCACTCAGCAACAAGCTGCGGCATCGGTAAACCCAAACTTCCAGCCACCGCCTTTCTGATTGCTCTGGGCAGCCCGTAATGTCTCTTTGTCCATAGTATTTTGTGTATTAAGCATGTGTTGTATGTATGAGGACCGGTTGTTTACATGGTGATATGGGTGCAATCATTCGTGGTTATACCAAGTCCTGTTTGGCTGTACTCGTGACTGCAAACAACCATGTATGATTGGTTGTTGCCATTCGATCGCTATTGTTTGTCCGCATTCATGCGGCCAAGAAAGGCGTCGCGGCGCAACAGCTCGACTTGCGTAAATTTCGTGAACAAGCGTTCACGGCGAGTTGTGTTTCGGGCGGCCCGGAACTTTTCCGGCCACCCGCAACCTCGCCGCTCCCGGTCGGAGCGGAGGCGTCTTCCTTCAAAGTCGGAGCCGCCGGACGGGAAGAGGTTTGGAACCGTCGGCAACGACATCAGTTCAAGAATAAGCAAGTTCGACAATTTCAAGTTCGAACTCTTTTGTTTATAATCCATTGGCTGTTTCGCCCTGCTTGCGCCCTCGGAGAAGATAACCGCTCGGCCGAAGCCTCCGCATTCGGGCCGCAGGGGTTTTGCGGAGAAAATTCCCTGACGGTAATTTTCCGCCGCAAAAAATACTTTGGGTTGGCCTCGCGGTTGCAGTTCGCTCTCGGGACGCAAGCAGGCGAAGCCGAGCGAGGACGCATATCCGTGTCAGCGGGCGAGGACTTTATAATACATCCGCTGTCTTCAACGTGTTTATTATCCCAGTAGTTTTACACTACAAGCTGCCGCTTCTTTTCCGCTCCCGTATGCTGTCGGGACGAAGCGGCTCGCCTCGCAATTCCGCATATCCATGCTCCGCACAGCGGATTTTTCGTTCTCAGGCGTTCTTCTCTTACAATCCTCAACAATTTCTGACCATATTCGGCTTCGTTGCGGGCCTCGCGGCAGCGATTTCCGATATTATCTTCAGGAGAACAGACTGGTGCTCGAAAAACTCGCAGCCGAGAAACGCACCCGAGCCGTGGATGAAAATTGGAGTAAAGCACTGACAATAGCTATTCATCCCTATTTTATACTTACTTAAAGAAGAATTGGAGAACAGAGGCATATCGCAAAAGAAATTCACAACGATTTTAGATATGTCATATACGCGACTTAACAAGATATTGAATAAAAACGTCCATGGTCTGCCGATCTGGCTTTGGCCGAATCT
>CAZVSW010000082.1:0-8532 GCA_964630005.1 uncultured Ruminococcus sp.
TTCAGGTTCATCAAATATCGTAAGCCGGGAATGATGTGCAAGTACAGTGGCTATCTCGATTCGCTTGATCTCGCCGCCTGAAAGGGTCGAATTGACTTCCCTGTTGATATAATCTCTTGCGCAGAGCCCGACCTGGCTGAGCACGTCGCACATAGAGCTTTCGTTAGCCCTATTTCCCGAAGCGAGCTCGATGAGCTTGCGAACCGTAATTCCTTTGAAGCGTACCGGTTGCTGGAACGCAAAGCTCATTCCGAGTTGCGCCCTTTCCGTAACGCTTTTATTTGTTATATCTATTCCATCAAAGCCTATTGTACCGCTGTCGGGGGTAACAATACCGGCTATGATCTTTGCGAGGGTCGTTTTTCCGCCGCCGTTGGGACCGGTAATAGCTATCAGCTTGCCTTCCGGCACTTCAAGGCTCAGTCCGTCAATAACCCCTACGCCATCCGGCGTTTTCCATTTTATATTATCCAGTTTGAGCATTTACTTTCTCCTGTATATTTATTACATATATCTTTATAAAGTATTCCGTTTCCGCACCACACCAGTCCGGCAAAACGGTTACGTGTCAAAGTACGCGACCACGAAAAAGATGTTGCGGCAGATGCACGATAGCGCCACTGAACATATGGCAGGACGTTGTTGATATCTTCATCGCACGCAAGCGCTTCATTCAAAACCACAAACCTTGTCGATGTGGTCAGCAGTGCCGCAAAGCGGGCATATCCATAGCAGATGCGCACAACGCGTCCGTTTGCATTACGAATATCCTGCAAACCGAAACGCATGAACGGTTCGCAAAGTAATACTCCCGGATTCATCTTAAAGTATTCGCGCCTGCAACGCAGATACTCATCGTCTGAAATGTCTTTTATGATCATGTTTGTGCCTCTCGGCGTAGCTTTTCTGTCAAACGAGCAATTATAGGAGTAATACAATGCAGGTTGCATATCCGAGTATTTGAAAAAGCGATATAATCTTCCGGTATTCGGATTGACATAAAGAAGGCAGTCGTTTTCCTCACACCACTTATACAAACGCTTCATGATTGCAGTCGCTATACCGAGACCGCGATATTTCGAATCGATCGACAATGCATAGAGATAAAAAGCCTTATATCCGCAAAGTTCTGCCGGGATAAGATAAAACACTGCACGCGGCTTGCGGTAATATTCGCCTATAATACAATGCACAAATGGAAGAACATCTCTAAAAAACCGATTTCTATGTTCATCAGAATCGCGAAAGTTTTCTTTCCAAAGCTTATCAATAAAAGCTCTATCCTGTTCACAATACTCTCGAAGCTTTAACTGCAAAACAAATTCACCATCTCAAAGATTTCTCTGTTATAAGAAGTATATCACATGCTTTGATCGTTGTCAAGAAATGAATTGCCCTATCGTTTTTCAATTGATTAGGTGATAAGTTGTAAAAAGCGCCTATTATGATTCAAGAATTAGACGTTCAAGCTCTTTTGCAGCAAGGCTTAGACTTCTGTCCTTGCGCTTCATAAAGCACACCTTTCTTTTGGGAAGCCTTTCTGCCAGATCGATAGCGTATGCGCCATTATAGTCAGCAAGAAAATCCTTTGGCACAAAGCCTATTCCCAGATTCGAAGCAACCATCGGCAATATCTGATCGGCTGTCGCAACCTCAATATCAGGGGTATAGCTGAGACCGTTCTCAGAGAAAAAATCAGAATAAAGCTCAAAGGTTCTTGTCTTATCGCCCAAGGAAATGATCGGATAATCAGCAAGCTGTTTAAGTGTAACGGTGCCGCTTAAAAGTTCGGGAAATGCATCGCCGCAAACGGCGTTTTCAGTGACCGTGCCGAGATCGAATTCAATCAAATCAGATGCGATCAGCGGCATTTTGGCGGATTGCAGTGCCGGAACAGTGACCACCGCTACATCAGCAAGCCCTTCACTCAGTTCACGCATTGCCTGAGGTGTTGAGTAATTACCGATTTTTAGCCTTATTCCCGGATACATAGCCCTGTATTTTTTTAACAGAGGCAAAAGGAAGCATCTGAGCGCAACTTCGCTTGCCGCAACAAAAACAACGCCGCTTTTTAGTTCTCTGTTACTCAAAATCTCATTTTCGGCGGCTTCGATATGCTCGAACGCAACGCGTATATGCTCATAAAGCCTTTCCCCTTCCGGAGTGAGCATAATACCTCTGTTATTTCTTAAAAACAACCTACAGCCAAGCTCGGCTTCGAGATTCTTTATAGCACGCGTTAAATTCGGTTGGTTATTCACAAGAAGCTTCGCGGCCTGAGTTATGCTGCCAAGGCGGGCAGCGTAGTAAAATATTCGATAGTAATCATAGCTGACATTCATAGCGCACCGTGACATATCAAATTGATATTTATAACATATGAAATTAAGATTTTACATATGCCACAATTGGTATTATATTATTATAGGTTAAATAAGTCAATAGCAAATCGCAGTTAATTTATATGGAGTCTAAACATGAACAAGGATCTTACAGTTGGAAAGCCAAGTACAGTTCTTTGGAAATTCTGTCTGCCGCTTTTTGCCAGCATCATATTACAACAGCTCTATAATCTCGCCGACAGCTTTGTCGCCGGTAAATTCATAAGCAACGATGCTCTTGCCGCAGTAGGAAATGGATATGAAGTAACGCTGATATTCATTGCTTTTGCGGTAGGTTGCAACATCGGTGCATCCGTAATAGCGGCGCAGCTTTTCGGAGCTGAGCGCTATAGCGAGCTCAAAACATCGATCTATACATCTCTCATCACAAGCTCTGTCGTTTGCGTGATATTAATGATATCCGGCATTCTGCTTTGCGAACCTCTGCTTCATATGATAAAAACTCCTCAGGCTGTTTTTGCGGATTCAAAGCTGTATCTTGATATATACATATATGGTTTGCCGTTTGTGTTTTTATATAATGTATCAACAGGAATTTTTTCATCGCTTGGGGACTCAAAAACGCCCTTTATCTTCCTTGCGTGCTCATCTGTAGCAAATATAGGCGCAGACATACTGTTTGTAACCGTGTTTGATATGGGCGTTTCCGGCGTAGCGTGGGCAACATTTATATGCCAGGGAATCAGCTGTGTCTTAGCGCTAACGTTTCTCATAAAACGCATCGAAAAGATCAGAACTGACGACAATAAAGTACCGCGATTTTCGTTTGCTCTCCTGAAGCGTTTTGCCGGCATCGCCATTCCGAGTGTGCTTCAACAAAGCTTTATTTCCGTAGGCAATATAATAATTCAAGGCGTTATCAATTCGTTCGGTACTGCCGTTATGGCGGGGTATTCCGCGTCGATAAAGCTAAATAACATGGTTACTACATCTCTTACAACCGTAGGCAACGGAATTTCAAATTACACAGCGCAAAACCTTGGCGCTCACAAATACGACCGCATAAAAAGCGGCTTCAGCGCCGGTCTTCGCATGGTGATGACCATTTGCGTCCCTATAATCATTCTATACTTCTTTATGAGCAGACAGCTCGTGTACTTATTCCTCGAAAATCCGACCGGAGAAGCCATGAAAGTCGGATCTGAGATACTCAGAATATTCTCACCGTTTTATCTCGTGATCTGCATAAAGCTCGTTGCCGACGGCGTTTTACGCGGCGCAGGTCTTATGAAGCAATTTATGGCGGCCACTTTCACCGACCTCACCATGAGAGTCATACTCGCACACATTCTTTCTGCAACCCAGCTCGCGTCAACCGGTATATGGTTGTCCTGGCCGATAAGCTGGATAGTTGCAACTGTCATGTCGTTTATGTTCTATAGATCAGCAAAGTGGGAAAAAATAGGCGAAAAAATAAAATAGCGAACTTTTTGCAAATGCGACTGTTCTCCAATGAAATTCAGTGCAAGAAATACGGCGCGGTGTCTGTCAAGACTCCGTGCCGTATATTTTCGTTTATCCTAAACACACGTTATTTCAGCGTTGCCTATTGCATATGTCTGATGCTTGTTTGTGTATTCCTTGCAATTCTCATAACAGAGTATTACATCAATAACGCCGCCGTGCGTGACCAAAAGTACATCGCCTTTTAAAGACTCCGCGGCTTTTTTGAAAGACAGCCATGCATTTTTTATCCGTTCATGAAACATTTCGGGACTTTCACCGTTCGGGTACGACTGTTTCCAATCCAACGCGCTCCAATACAGTCCGGGGTATCGTATTCGCGCTTCTTCTTTTAACATACCGGCCAGATCGCCGTTATTCGTCTCTCTGAACCCCTCTATGAATGTAATGCTAAGACGCAACCGCTTTGCAACGATTTCAGCCGTTTCCCTTGCACGCACTAAATCGCTTGAAAAAATATGGCGTACATCTAACAGCGCTATTTTTTCGCTCGCGCATCGGACCTGCTCTATTCCGCATTTTGAAAGACCCGAATCACTCCAACCGCCAAGACGGAGGTCGTCGTCAGCGCCGTGACGCATTAAGATGATCATTGAAATATTCTCCGCTTCTGAACTTATTAACTGTTATTCCATCATTTTGTGTTTCCAAGGGATCATGCATAAAAATGCGATCATGCCTCCGAGCGCCGCCGCTGCGAACCACAGAAACAGCGTATAGCTCCAGCCTGCACTTTCAGAAAGTATAGCCGCACCGTATATGGATATCGCGCTACCTATGTATGTACATGCATTAAGAAGCCCTGATGCGGTCGATACATTATCATATCTCTTGAAAAACGGCGGTATCATCGACATAATTATGAAATTCACGCCATGTATTGTTCCGGTCAATATCGCCAAAAGCAATATTGACACAACGGAATTCTTGCCGTTTAAAAGATATAACGCTCCCGCTGACAGCGCTCCCACAGCAAAAAACACGCCGGCGCACATAAGCGGATTCTTAAATACATTCATATATAGCTTCGACGCGAGCTGAATGCACAAAATGGCGAAAATCGGGAGTATTACGCCCGAAAGAATCGAGATGAGATTGCTTATATCATATGTTTCCGAAATATACGTCGGCATCCATGTTGCGACGCTGTCTTTTAGCGTGCCCTGACATATGATCGCAAGCATTATGGGTATCATCAGTCCGCCCAAAAGAATTTTAGACAGCGAGGCCTGGGTAGTTTTTTTCTCAACCGCATTCTTTGGCGTTACATCGATCTCACAGCAGTATTTGTTCCATACGAAAACCATTGCTATGCCGCAGATCGCGGAAAATATGAATACCGATTTCCACCCGAACAACGATATAAGAAGCGGGGACAGCAAATAAACGAGTATTGTTCCGGCGTTTCCTCCCAAGCTTACCATCGCGGCGGCGTGCTTATAATCCGTTTCGGAAAAGAGTTCGCTCATAAGTCGAACCAGGGGCGGCCACATAAAGCTTTGAGCGAAGCCATTGACACACCAGACAACGACCATCAAATACGGATCGTTACAAACCGGAATGAGCGCATTCATTGCCGAAGTGACAATCAAGCCATAAAGCAACAGCTTCTTCGGCGAAAACTTGTCGCCGCAAATGCCGCTCACCACCTGACCTGCCCCGTACGTGATAAAACTTCCGGTGATCGCACCTGAAAGCGCACTTCTGGCGTATCCGGTGGAAAGCTCCATTTCGGATATGATAGCACCGTAATTGTTTCTGGTAATATAGCTTATCATATACACAACAGAAAAAAGCAGTGTAAAAAGCCGGACTTCTCTTTTGGACTGCGGCTTGATCATAAGAGGCTCTTCCCCTCCCATTCGCTATCGGGCTCTACGCCAAGAAGGCGTGCAACCGTCGGAGCTATATCTTTTATAGAAGCGCCGTCAAGGCTATTTCCGGCGGTAATATCTTTTCCTTTGATAATGAGCGGAATCGTCATATCTTCCGGCATGTCCGTACCGTGAAATCTCTCATGCCCGCCGTGATCGGCAGTTACAATAACGGTATAGTCATCCGGCAACGCGTCAACGATATTTGCGATGTTTTCCCAGCTTTTTTCAACCGAAGTCATATACTCGCTGCTCATCCAGCCGAATCTATGCCCGACTTCATCAGTATTTCCGAGATATAAAAACGCAAAATCAACATAATTGGCATTCAGATACTCGGACGCAGCATTAGTGACAATGTCGTTCGCTTTATCATAACCCACATCGCTTCCCTTACAAAAGCATGAAAATGTAAGCGAATCCGGTCGCGTAAGATCGCGAAGTTGCTCCCAGTTATAAAAGAAAGCAGATTTTTTATTAAATTTGCGCAAAACCTCGCACAGACCGTTTATCGGTCTCACCTGAGGTGCATAAGTGTTTGTAGTTGTTCCGTGGCGCGAAGGATCAACGCTGTGAAAAAGCGACATATGGCACGGCAACGTCACAGACGGCATAACCGTCTTCGCTTGAAGCGTATATGAACAACCTGTTACAAATTGTTTAAACTGCGAAATATAAGACAAAGAATCCGGACGCATACCGTCAACAAGAATCAATAATACTCTCATTTTTAACACCTGACAAAACATATTTTGCGAAAAGCCGACCTAAGTCAACACCGCAACATAAAGGAGTATACACCGCGTTTTGATTAAAGTCAATAGGCGGAAACCAACTTTTCCATTCATAAAACTCAAAACAGTCAACGCTTTTTCAAACGTTGACTGTTTTAGTCAGAATATGTTTATGAATTGAACTTGGTATCGAAATTATAAATAAGCGAAGCGATCTGAACGCGTGTAGCAGAATCCTTGGGGCTGAGGAGCGAGTTGTTGCCGCGCATGATGCCGTTTTCAACAGCCCACGCCATAGCGGTTTTCGCATATGATCCTATTGAGGAGGCGTCAGCGAAGCTATCAAGAACGCTTTCGTCCTTAACTTCGGTATCATATCCAAGCACGCCTGCCAGTCTATAAAGGAAGCAAGCTGCCTGTTCGCGGGTTACCGAAAGATCGCCGCCGAGTTCGGTAGAAGTTATACCGGTAACGATTTTGTTGGCATAGCACCATGCCACGCCGTCGTAGTACCACGCATTAGGAACTGCGTCTGTAAACGGCACGCTTACAGATGAATCAGCCTCAGGACGTCCGGCTACGCGGTGAAGAACCACTGCCATCATAGCGCGGGTCATAGAGTCGTTCGGTGCGAATGTTGTGCCGGTCGTTCCGGAGAAATAACCGTTTTCATAGCAATGCTTAACCGCCTGATATGCCCAATGAGACGGAGCAAGATCGGTAAACGGAAGCGCAGACGTCGTTACATAAGCCGTAGCCCATGAAGAACCGGACGGATAGTTCACGCAAACCGCTATCTTGAGATATTTGCCGGCAGTACGCGAAGATCCGGGGATCGTTACGCTGAGAGCGTCCACAACGCTTGCCTCTGCAAGAGTACGGCCGTTAGCAGACTCGTTAGAGTTGGAAGGATCGGGTTCGCCGGCCAGCTCGATAACTTTATAAGAGTATGAGGAAGCGCCATTTACTGCGGACCACGAAAGAGTGATATCCTGTCCCTTATATGCGACTTCGGGGACGGTGATCACAGCTGCTTTATTAGCGGCAGCGCCTAAATAGGTGGCCTTGGTAAGATCGATCCAACCATAGGTATCGAGATATTTGGTGTAACCGTAATTACCGGAAACCTGAGTAACAGTCAAAGTCTTGCCTGCCGCAAGAGAAGCGGAAGCAGATGCAGAAGCGGATGCGCCGGAAAGGAGTGACGAAGCGCCGTTTAAACGATAAATACCGGTGCGATAGCCGATCTTTGTAACTCCGTTAAGAGCCTCATTCATACGCATGATAGCCTTGGTATAATCACCTGGCATCGACTTGGAAGACGCAGATACGCTGTTAGCGTATGAGATAGCAGTATTGAGTGCAGCTACATTGCCACCGAGCTCATAACCACTGATAAGGGTATTCGCCTGTGCAACAAGAGACTGAAGTGCGTTTTTATCGGAAGAGCTGATCGCGGGGCGTGCAACAACGAGGATGGTGTTTGCAACGCGGCGAGAGCTGCTGAGAACAGACTGAAGGCTGCCGCTCGAGCTTTCAACTGTAAGCTGAGTGGAACCGCCACCGTCAAGGTTAATACCGGTAACGCATCCCTGAGAGATGAGGAAGTCAGCAAGTTCATAAACGGTCATTCCCGAATAGGATGTTGTTCTGCCGGTAGATGCAACGATTACAAGCGTACCGTCGGCCTTTACACCGATTGCCGAGCGCTGTGCTCTTGCACGGTTAAAGGATTCGCCGAGACCGTTTGAAGAAGTAACATTAACGCCGTTGCTGACGATGTGATATCCGTAAGTGACGAGTGCGCTGTTACAGTTTTCCATAACAGATTTTGCGCCGCTTACAGTTTCGGTAGCGGTGATCTTTACAGTATCGCCGACAGCGAGAGCTCTGAGCGATGCCGCATATCCGCTTGCATTAGAAGCGTATAAAACAAATTGATTTGAACCTACAGATCCGCCGGAAGAAACATTTTTTCTTACGGCAACGACCTTGCCCTCGAGTGTGCCGCCGACAGTAAGCTGAGTTCTGTTTTGTTTTTCAAAAACGATCTCAACG
>CAZVSW010000083.1:0-8378 GCA_964630005.1 uncultured Ruminococcus sp.
GCACATCGACCATCTCAAAGCAATGATCGTACGCGCAAAAGAAGACGGCGTTAAGACCGTCCGCATTCACATACTCCTTGACGGACGCGACGTAGGCGAAACCTCTGCCCTTGAATACATCAACCCCTTTGAAGAATTCCTCGCATCGCTTAACGGCGACGGTTTCGACGCACGTATCGCTTCCGGCGGCGGACGTATGGTCATTACCATGGACAGATACGAAGCAAACTGGAAAATGGTCGAAGAGGGCTGGAACACGCATGTTTGCGGCGAAGGACGCTTCTTTGCCTCTGCCGCCGAGGCCGTTAATACCTACCGTGCCGAAACAGGAAAGATCGACCAGGATCTTCCCGCGTTTGTCATTGCAGAAGACGGCAAGCCCGTCGGAACGATAAATGACGGCGACAGCGTCATCTTCTTTAACTTCAGGGGCGACAGAGCGCTTGAGATCTCGCGCGCGTTTGAAGACCGCGACTGCCGTTTCGAAAAGAAAAAGAATGTTAGTGTTATGTACGCAGGTATGCTCGAATATGACGGAGACGCTCATATCCCCGGCAAATACCTCGTATCCCCGCCCGAGATCACCGGCACAATGAGCGAATTTCTCGTAAAGTGCGGCTATAAGCAGCTTGCGATCAGCGAAACACAGAAATTCGGTCATGTGACATACTTCTGGAACGGTAACAGAAGCGGAAAATTTTCCGAAGAGCTTGAAGAATATATCGAGATACCCTCCGACGTCGTTCCGTTTGAACAGCGTCCGTGGATGAAATGCGCAGAGATCACCGACGTGCTTATCGAAAAGCTCCGCTCGGGTGAGTTCGACTATCTGCGCGTCAACTTCCCCAACGGCGATATGGTGGGACATACCGGCAGTTTCAATGCCACCAAGATATCGATGGAAGCGCTCGACCTCTGCCTTGCACGCATTCTTAAGGTAGTTGATGAAATGAAAGGTATCGCTATCATAACCGCAGACCACGGCAACGCAGATGAAATGGTAGAACTTGATAAGGCGGGCAACGCAAAGACCGATAAGAGCGGCAAGGCAAAAGTCAAAACCAGCCATACCCTCAATCCCGTTCCCTGCTTCTTCTACGACAATAACAACTCGGATAAATACAGTGTCGAGGACGGCGAATACGGTCTTTCGAACGTCGCCGCTACAGTCGTAACGCTCATCGGCGAAGAGGCTCCCGACTACTGGAACAAATCCATGATCAAAATCAAGTAACAAAAATGTTTTTATATGAATTACTGAAAGACCCGATTCAGCTCTTGCTGATACTTCCCTGCATACTCATCGCCCTTTCATTTCATGAATGGGCGCATGGGTATGCCGCATATAAATGCGGCGACCACACTGCAAAGAACATGGGACGTCTTTCCCTGAATCCGCTTCATCATCTTGACCCTATCGGCGCACTGATGATGCTTGTCGTCGGCTTCGGATACGCTAAGCCCGTCCCTGTCGTAACGCGCAATTTCAAGAACCCAAAACGCGATTTTGCAATCGTAGCGGCGGCAGGTCCTCTCATGAACTTTCTGCTCGGCTTCATCGGCATGTTCATTTCAACTCTGTTGTTTTTCACATGCTATGAACCGATGGCCAGGTATTCTATCGATTCGGGCTATCTGATCGGCGGACTTGCGTTTTATGCATATCAGATGTTCTATCTGTTCTCATTTCTTAACATCGGACTCGGAGTTTTTAACCTCATCCCCATTCCTCCGTTTGACGGTTCGAGAATCGTTTCCTGGCTGCTTCCGCCAAAGGCGTCTATGTACTATAACCGCCTTGAGCATTATACCAGCTATATCATACTGGCTATAGTCATTCTCACGTGGCTTCCCGCGCCGCTTTCCACTATCTCAAGCTATATATTTTATCCGGTAGATTGGCTCAGAGAAACCATTTTCGGCGGATTTATGAACTTCTGGGACATGGTATTCAGTGCAATATGGCAACTCTGAATATCCGTATCGAACAGTATGAAGGTCCGCTCGATCTGCTCTTGGCGCTTATTTCAAAGCATAAGATCGATATTTTTGATATCCCGATATCCGATCTCTGCGCTCAATATATGGAATATCTTGACGCAATGCGCACCATGAACATGGAAATAGCCAGCGATTTCATATGGATGGCAAGCGAGCTTATGCTCATAAAATCCAAAATGCTGCTTCCAAAGCGCGAGAACGAAGAAGACCCGCGTCAGATTCTTGTTGATACGCTGCTCGAGCATCAGCGTGCAAAGCTCGCCGCCGAGTTTTTGCAAAAACAAAGCGCTCTGTATTTTGACCGTTTTACAAAAGATCCGGACGAAATCGAAACTAGCTATGAAAGACTGCACGCCGTCAACCTCCTGACAGAGGCCTTCGCAAGAATAAACGAGCGCATGTCTCAGCTTCCGGTCGATACCGTCGAACTGTTCGAACGCATCGAAACCGAACGCTTTCACACAGTCGAGGGTAAAATACTGCATCTGCTCAGATTTATGTATGACGGAATAAGCCGTCCGCTTATAGAGCTTTTTTCGGGCTGTGAATCAAGGGCGGAGATCATCGCAACATTTTTAGCCCTTTTAGAGCTCGTCAAATCAGGCAGAATCATCCTTTTAAAGGATAAAAAGGATCTATATCTACAGCTTGTACGCACAAAGGTGAATGAATGAACGATACAGCGCTTAAAGCGGCCTTAGAGGCGATATTATTCGCCTCCGGCAGCCCGGTCACAATTGAAAAGCTATCGGAAATATTAGAACTTCCCGACGAACGCATAGCTGCCGCCGCCTCATCTCTTGCAGAGGATATGAAGGACGGAGCAAGCGGAATCGAGCTTATAACCGTAGACGGGGCGTACCAGCTTTGCACTAAACCGTTGTTTTCGGCACACGTAAAACGCGCTCTCGAGCTTCGCAAGACTCCTCCGCTCACCAAAGCCGCTTTGGAAGTACTCGCCATAACGGCGTATAATCAGCCTGTGACAAGATCATATATAGAAGCTGTACGCGGAGTCGATTCATCATCAATCGTCTCGTCGCTCTGCGACAAGGGGCTTATATACGAATCGGGGCAGCTTGATGCGCCCGGCAAACCCGCCGTGTTTTCCACGACCGACGCGTTTCTTCGCTGTTTCGGGCTGGAATCGCTCGAACAGCTTCCCGAACTTACGCCTGACGCAGAGAATTCCGATAACGTTACGCTTGATGAAGCTATCGAGAAAGCTAATGAAGGTGACTGAGAAATGACCTGGCTCTATATCGTAGGCGGTATATTGGCGTTTTTTGTATGGATTTTTACGAGAAAGCTTCATATCGGAGTCGGTTTTATCGAAAAGCCGTTCGTATTTATAAGAATACTTATTTTCAAGCTTTCGCTTCCGCTTGAAAAAGCTCCCGAAGCGCATGATCAGCCAAAAGAAGAACAGCCACCCGAAGAGACAAAAGAAAAAAAGAAAAAAAAGCCCAAAGAACCGCTCCCTAAAAAGACCGCATCTGAATATATTGAAATATTCACCGACGCTTTAAGAGATATCGTTCACAAGCTGAAAAAATATCTCTACCTTGAAAAATACATTTTAAAAGCCAATATAGCGACAGACGACGCGGCAAAGACCGCCATTTTGTACGGAACGACTTCGGGCGCCGCCGGCTCGCTATGGACTCTTATAAGATCCATAAAAAGAAGAACAAAAAAGCGCGGCGCGATCTATTCGGAAGTAAAGCCCGACTTCATTTCCGAAACCATGGATTTCTATGTTGATATCGAGATATCGATCAGACTATGGCAAATACTTGCCCTCGGCACTACAGCCTTAGGCGTATACAATAAACTGAAGAAAAAAACTGTGAGGTAAAATATGAACGACATTCCACTCAAACAAATTATTGACGCATCGCTTTCACAAATCGGTAAGGTTGCCGACGTTAATACTGTCATCGGCGAACCAATAACAACGGATTCCGGCGTTACGATCGTTCCGTTTTCAAAGGTGTCGGTTGGTTTTGCCTCGGGCGGCACTGATTTTGACGGCAAAAAAGCCGAACCCGGAAAAGATCCTCATTTTGCAGGCGGAAACGGCGCAGGCGTGTCTGTCACTCCGCTCGGTTTTCTCATTGTTGACGGTTCTGATGTCAGAATGCTCGACCTTAAAAATCCCATCTACCCCGCTCCTGCTGATCCTGTTTCCAAGGTTATGGATTCGGTCAATTCGATAATCGACCGCGCTCCCGATCTTGTCGAAAAGATCAAATCCATTTTCGACAAAAAGAAAAAAGACGGCGAGAACGATAAATCCGACTCTGATACTCCTGCCGTAGCCGAAGCGGACGCGTCCGCTGCTGAAGACAAACACGAATAATTTTTTTCGCCCCGGCATAGGATATATCAAAAAATTATTGATATGTCGGTGTGTCGCTTATGAAAAATTTTATCCGTCTGATTGCTTTCTTTACACTGCTGATAATAGTACTTTCTCTGTATGAGCCGCATGCTCTAAAAAGCAGCTATACTGTTGCCGGCAGTACATATATCCAAAACAGCGCTCAGGCAGCTATCCTCCTCGACGCTACGGAAGGTCGCGTTCTCTTTTCACAAAATGCAGACCAGCGCCTGCCGATGGCGAGTACGACCAAAATAATGACGGCTATCGTCGCGATCGAGAATATGCCGACCGACTATATTGTAACCGTACCGAAGGAGGCGGTCAATATAGAAGGAAGCTCGATATACCTTTACGAGGGCGAAAAGATCACATGTCTCGATCTTCTTTACGGGCTTATGCTTGAATCGGGCAACGACGCCGCCGCCGCAATTGCAATTGCCGTCGGCGGAACAATGGAGCGTTTTGTCATGCTTATGAACGAAAAAGCGAGGGAGCTCGGACTTAAAAATACACACTTTGCAAATCCGCACGGACTTTCAAACGACGATCACTATACCTCCGCCGCCGATCTTGCCAAGCTTACCGACTATGCTCTCGGCGACGAGCTTTTCGCAAAGATCGTATCCACAAAGCGCTACACTGCCTGCAATGGAGCGAGATACTATGTCAACCATAACAGACTGCTTTTTTCGTACGATGGCATGATCGGCGTTAAAACAGGCTATACCATTGCATCCGGACGTTGCCTTGTAACAGCGGCACGCCGTAACGGGCGCACGCTTATCGCCGTTACGCTTAACGATTACTACGGAAGCACCGACCACGTCAGAATGCTCGATACCGGTTTCGCCGGAATAAATTAAATTGCCTATACGGCACACATAAAAACCAAGGATAAACTTAATGCGTTTACAAAAATATGTTTCGGACTGCGGGCTCATGAGCCGAAGAGCGGCCGAAAAAGAAATCGAAGCCGGGAAATTCACAGTCAACGGCGAAATCGCTGTAATAGGACAGCAAGTTGAACCCCAGAAAGATATTATCAAATATAACGGCGGAAGAGTCAGAAGCGGCGGGAGAAAATACTATATTGCCGTAAATAAACCGACAGGATATGTCACCACCGCAAACGACGAGCTCGGAAGACAAAATGTCTGCGAACTTGTGTCGGATATCGGTGTACGTCTCTACCCTGTTGGAAGACTCGATAAAAACAGCGAAGGTCTCCTCATCATGACAAACGACGGTGCGTTTGCGCAAAAAGTCATGCACCCTCGCTTTCATTTAAAAAAGCAATACCTTGTAATAATAAACGGCTATTGCACGAATGCGCAGGCGGATTCGCTGCGCGCCATGAAAAGCATCGACGGCGAACCAATACAGCCGGTCGAAGTGCGCATAGTCGACCGCAGCGACTCATCGTCAAAGCTCATGTTTACGCTGTCAGAAGGCAAAAACCGTCAGATACGCCGTATGTGCGAAAATGTCGGAATCACCATTATGCAGCTTCGCCGAATATCGATTGGCAGCGTGCGCCTCGGAACTTTAGAGCCCGGATGCCACAGAAATCTTACAAAAGACGAAATCAAGGAGCTTACACAATCCAAATGATAAGTACAAAAAACAGAGCGTATCTTCGTTCACTATCAAATAACATAGAGGCGCTTTACCAGATAGGCAAGGGCGGCGTAACCGAAGCCGTCACCGCAACTCTTGACAGCGCGCTGGAAGCCCGCGAGCTTATAAAGATCTCACTGCTTGAAACCTGCCCCCATGCGCCCAGAGAAGCAATGACATTGCTTGTTGCGGCCCTCGGCTGCGAACCCGTTCAGACGATTGGCAGAAAGCTCGTCATCTTCCGCAGAAGCTCTAAGGAAGAAAACAGAAAAATAGTTTTTCCGCGCTGAATATGAGAATTGCTTTTTTCGGCGGTACATTTAACCCGCCTCATATAGGTCACATAAAAGCCTGCAAGACGTTTATGAAACAATTAGATCCCGATAAGCTTCTGATAATACCGACAAATATACCCCCTCTTAAGGAATCTTACGGCATTCTGCCGTCGCACAGGCTCGAAATGTGCCGACTCGCCTTCCCTTTTGCCGAAATCTGCGACTTTGAGATCAAAAACGGAGGCGTCAGCTATACCTATAAAACGGTGGAATATCTTCGCGGACTTTATCCGACCGATGAACTCTGTATGCTTATAGGCACAGACCAGCTTGCACAGCTTGAAAAATGGCGCGAACACCAGTATCTTTTTGACAACCTGACATTTGCCGTAGCTTCGCGATATGAAAATGAAGCCGAGTTTGCAAACGAATTCGAGCGTCATGCTTCAATGGGAGTAAAGCTTGTCAGGATAGATCTCGAAGAGACCGTGATCTCATCAAGCGATATCCGAAAAAACGGTACTGACGGCTATCTCACGCCGGAAGTTTATAATTATATCAAGGAGCACCGCCTTTACATGACAAAATCAGAACAAATAAAAAGCGATCTTTATGCGCAGAATCCCAAGCGTATCAAGCATATTGAAGGCGTTTGTGAATGCGCGCTCGAACTTTCGCACGTTCATTTCCCGGAGCTTTCCGATGAAGACATTATCGAAGCGGCATACATGCACGATTTCACCAAAGAATGGTCCGCATCAGAGCATCTTGAAGCTTTCGGGAAATATAGCGCCCTGCCCGACCATGACGAAAAGCTGTTTCATTCAAGAACGGCGGCGCTTATCGCCCGTCACGTATATCATTTAAGTGAAGACGTATGCTCGGCAATTTACTACCACACTACCGGAAGGGCAAACATGACTCCGCTTGAAAAGGTAATATATTTTGCCGATTATATAGAAAAAAACCGCACTCATATAGATTGTGTGGACGTGAGAGACACTTATAAGATGCTTATGGAAAAGGGCGACCCTCTCGCGCTTGACAAGGCGATACTCTACTCTCTCGATCTGACACTCGAAGGATTGCTGAAGAAGTCGAAATACATCCACGAAGACACACTACAGGCAAGAAATTTTCTCTTTCTTGCGCTTAAATAAGGAGCCTTAACATGGAAGAAAACAAGAAAACGCCCGAAGAGGTCACTGCCCTTGCTGAGTGCATAAAAAACGCGCTCGAAGACAAGAAGGCCTTTGACGTAAGTATAATCCACATAGCGGACCACTCGGTCCTCGCCGATTATTTTGTAATCGCCACCGGTACTTCGAACACGCATATACGTTCGCTTTCGGGCGAAGTTGAATATGCCGTACGCGAAAAAATGGGCATCGATCCCGCGCGTATCGAAGGCGTTGACAACAACACCTGGGTGCTTATGGACTACCACTCCGTTATTGTACACATCT
This sequence comes from uncultured Ruminococcus sp., assembly GCA_964630005.1. Lineage (GTDB taxonomy): Bacteria > Bacillota > Clostridia > Oscillospirales > CAG-382 > UBA1206. The sequence continues at coordinate 7,746 of CAZVSW010000083.1, forward strand.
TTACAAAGGACGCCCGCGAATTTTATAAGCTGGACAAGCTTTGGGGCGGAATTAATTAACGATATTAATTTATTCATATAAAGGAAAACGCACGCGATGAAACACGATTTTAAAGACATCGAATCAAAATGGCAACGCATCTGGGACGAGAAAAAAGCCTTCGAACCGTCGAATGACTATTCGCTCCCGAAATACTATGCGCTTGTCGAATTTCCATATCCCTCCGGACAGGGTCTTCACGTAGGACACCCGCGCCCGTATACCGCTCTTGATATTGTGGCAAGAACGCGCCGTATGCAGGGATATAACGTTCTCTTCCCTATGGGCTGGGACGCATTCGGACTGCCTACCGAAAACTATGCAATTAAAAATAAGATCCATCCTGCGATCGTCACCAAAAACAATGTGGCGCGTTTTAAACAACAGTTAAAAGCGCTTGGTCTTTCGTTTGCGTGGGATCACGAGGTAAACACTTCAACTTCCGATTATTATAAATGGACACAGTGGATTTTCCTCCAGCTGTTCAAGCACGGTCTTGCCTATAAAAAAGAGATGACCGTCAACTGGTGTACCTCATGTAAGGTGGTGCTTGCAAACGAGGAAGTCGTCAACGGAAAATGCGAACGCTGCCAC
>CAZVSW010000084.1:0-8272 GCA_964630005.1 uncultured Ruminococcus sp.
CTCGACTCCCAAGCCATCCTTCTTGGCGATAGACATCGAATCATAGCATGTTCCCTTTTTTGGATCTCCGACTTCAGATGTTTTGTCATCTTTTGGGAACGCAAAGCCGGACTGAAGCGCAGCGACATCAAAGCCAAGCTCATTGGCTTCCCAAAATCCCGGCGCACCGTAATACGGAATCCAGATAGCGGCATGTTCTTTTGAGTGACAATAGGAAGTGAAATATTTTATAAGATCGGTGTCATAGGGGCTTTTTGAATAATTTACGCACTCGTGATACCAATAAAAACCGGTCAGACGAAGGTTTTTGAAATTTTGGCTGTTGAATTCATTTTCCGAAAGGTCAACAAACCATTTTACAATCTTCTGAGCGTTTTCGAGTGTGTTCGGAACGATATCGGTATTTCCGTCAAGCTTTCCGAAAGCGGATGCAGAATAATCAACCGTAGGAACAGTCATGAAAACATTGACTTTATAATCGTCAGGAAGGTCAAGCTGCGCTTTTAACGTCTCGACAGCAGCATCGAGCGCAGTGAGATTTACATTTTCCTCAGCGCCGATCGTATTTTTCAGATATATTTCCCAACCGCGCTGAGCAGTTAACGTCGCTTCTGTGTTATTACCTGGTGCAAGCGGCAAAAACAGGAAAGAGTCGAACATTGTATCGATCGATTTGCCGCTTTTATCGATGTATGAAACGTAAGGGGCAAACTTATCGGCAGAATGACGGCCGATATCGCTTTGTGCGTTCTGATAGTATTCGCCGTTATAGATGAGGACGATATTTGAAGCTCCGTCAAGTATTTCCTGCTTATAGGAGGCAAACTCGTCGGGAAAGACTTCGGGTTCGTCGGGAGAATATTTTGCAACATCGGAGGGCTTGGAAGAAGTTCCGAAGACTTCGATCTCATCGGCATACGAAAAGACGTCGCAGGTAAAGTAGAGACGTACGTATCTTGCTTCGTAATATTCATCGGACCTGAAAGAAGAAACAACGCGTTCGTTTTTATTTGAAAAAGATATCGAATCGTCACGCTTACTGTATACTGTGGAATAGTTTGTTCCGTCAGTCGAAACGGCGAATCTGACCGTGCGGGGAGCAAGTATTCCGGCAGTTTGCTGATTTAAAAAGCCGGCGTCAATGCCGTTTATGTACATTACGTCGCCGAGATCGACAACAACGCTATAGCTCAGGCCTCGGTAAAATCTTACCCAGTTTTCTTTGTTATTGGAGGCTTTTCCCTTTTTGCCGTCTGTCAAACCGCTGGTAGGATCTGAAAAAGTCAGCTTAGGATATGCATTTTCAATATTTGCTTCAGATGAAACGGTATATGTCTTATTAAGAGCAAGATTACTGTCAGCTGCAACTGCGGAAAAAGGCACGGCAGTGAATATAAAAGTGCATATCAGCGCAAGCAGTAATAAAAACGAACCGGTTTTCTTCAAAAGACAATCCTCCTAGAAAATAGAAACAATACTACAGTTTAAGCCCGCGAGACTTGCGAAGCAAGACTCATGCGCGTATTATACCATGAAGCGAAAATGCTTGCTCGCAATGGCATTTTCGCGAAGCCGTCAATAGCACAGCTGCGCGAAGTGCAGCTAAGGGCGAAGCCCGCGAGACTTGCGAAGCAAGACTCATGTGCGTATTATACCATAACAGGCGGACGTTTGCAAGCAGAATTTTATTTTTGGTATAATATATAAAAACAACGCCCGACTTCTTCCCGATCATCCTCCTAAGAGGCTAACGGTAAGAAATCGGGCTTTTATAATCAAAAATTGTTACATGACTTCAGCAACGGCAAGCTTCACGCATATGCATAAGAGTCTGAGCGCTTCGTCAAGCTCGGCGCAATCGGGGTACGACGGCGCAATGCGGATCATAGAGTCGTGCGGATCGACATTATACGGAAATCCCGAACCCGCGCCTGTCACGACAAGACCGGCTTCTTTTGCAAGCTTAACGATACGCTTGGCAGTATTTTCGGGCGTATAAAGTGTTATAAAGTATCCGCCGTTAGGACGAGTCCACGAAATTCCGTCGATACCGGCAAATTCCTTTTCAAAATGCGAATAACACAGTTCGAACTTTTTCGACATCATATCGCCGTGAGAACGCATCAAGCCTTTAAGAACTCCGTCCCCGGAAAGAAATCTTGCGTGGCGAAGCATATTGAGCTTATCCGCGCCTATAGTGCGAACCTTCATATCGTCGGAAAGCTCTTTAATATTGTTCTTACTTGCAGCAACGCAAGCAATACCGCCGCCGGAAAAGGTTACCTTTGAAGTAGAGGCAAATTCGTAAAACATATCCTCGCTTCCGCATTTTGACGCTTCTTCAAATATATTAAGAAGCGTATCGGGCGTGTCGGTTATATCATGCAGACAGTACGCATTATCCCATATGACGCAAAAATCGGGCGCAGCGGGCTTGAGCGCGGCAAAGCGTCTCACCGTTTCATCGGAATATGTAACACCGGTAGGATTCGAATACTTAGGCACGTTCCAAATACCCTTGACTTCGGGGTCTTTGACATACTCCTCAACAACGTCCATATCAGGTCCGCTTGCGGTCATCGGCACAAGCAAAAGCTCGAAGCCGAAATGCTCGGTTACCGCGAAATGACGGTCGTAGCCGGGAGAGGGGCAAAGAAACTTCACATGGCTCTTATGCCACGGTTCGCATCCGCGCACGCCGTGAACAAACGCCATGGATATAAGATCATACATCATATTGAGGCTGGAATTGCCTCCGATAATGATGTTTTCGGCAGGTACGGAAAGAATCTCGGAAAACAAACGCTTTGCTTCCGGAATTCCTGTAAGACCGCCGTAATTACGGCAATCAAGGCCGTCTTCAGAGCTGCAATCTGCGTTTTCATCAAGTGTACCAAGCATTTTCGACGAAAAACACAGCTGTTCGGAAGAAGGCTTGCCGCGGGACATGTCAAGCTTTTTTCCCTGATCCTTAATTTTATTGTACTGCTCAGTCAAAGCAAGAATATCTATCATAGCTAAGCGGCAAACTCCTTAAATCATTATAAAAATTTATCAGAACTCTGCGTTTCCGGTAGTTCTCGGGAACGCTTCGACATCTCTTATATTTGTCATGCCGGTGATATACATGATGAGGCGCTCAAAGCCCAGACCATAGCCCGCGTGTTTTACGCCGCCGTATTTTCTGAGTTCAAGATACCACCAATAGCTATCTTTTTCAAGTCCAAGCTCATCCATTTTCTTTTCGAGAAGCTCCAGACGTTCTTCTCTCTGAGAGCCGCCGATAAGCTCGCCTACTCCGGGAACAAGCATATCCGCAGCCGCGACGGTCTTTCCGTCATCGTTGGCGCGCATATAGAACGCCTTGATCTCTTTGGGGTAATCGGTAACAAATACCGGCTTTTTGAAGGTTTTTTCGGCGAGATAACGTTCGTGCTCTGTCTGAATATCAACGCCCCAGCTCACCGGGTATTCAAATTTATCATTGTTCTTTTCAAGAATCTTAATAGCTTCGGTATATGTTATGCGGGCGAAATCGCTGTTGACAACAAGCTCCAGACGCTCTTTCAGACCTTTGTCTACAAAGCTGTTAAAGAATTCGATCTCAGCGGGGCATTTGTCGAGCACGGCTTTAATCGCGTATTTCGTCATAGCCTCTGCGGTGTCCATATAATCTTCAAGATCGGCAAAGGCAAGCTCCGGCTCGATCATCCAAAATTCAGCCGCATGTCTCGGAGTGTTTGAAACCTCTGCGCGGAAGGTCGGACCGAATGTATATACATTTGCAAAGGCAAGCGCAAAGCATTCGGCGTTGAGCTGACCCGACACGGTAAGGTTAGCGGATTTTCCGAAGAAATCCTTGCCGTAGTTGACAGAACCATCTTCATTACGCTCGGGTTTGTCAATGTCAAGCGTAGTTACCTTGAACATTTCCCCAGCTCCCTCACAGTCGCTTCCGGTGATGATGGGGGTATTGACGTATATAAAATTATTCTGTGCAAAGAATTCGTGAATCGCTTGCGCAGCGACCGATCTCACTCTGAATACGGCGCTGAACATATTTGTGCGGGGTCTCAGATGAGCGATCGAGCGAAGAAATTCCGGAGAGTGACGCTTAGGCTGCAACGGATAATCCGGTGTGGAAGTTCCCGATACCTCAACTGAAGATGCCTTGAGTTCGAACGGCTGCTTCGAACCGGGTGTGAGCACAAGAGTACCGGTGACCGTAAGCGCGGCGCCGATATTCTGATGCGTTATATAATCGTAATTATCTATTTTATCATTTTCGATAACGACCTGCAAATTTTTGAAGAAAGTACCGTCGTTAAGATCGATAAATCCGAATGCATTAGAAGCGCGCATGTTGCGTATCCAACCGCCGACGGTAACATTTTTTTCGGCGTAATCCGCACTGCGGTTATAGAGCTCTCTTACCGGTGTAAGCGTTTTTTTAATTCCCATAATTATAATCCTCCTGTATCGTTATCATTTCTATAATATTATATCACCAAAAAAGAATTTTTCAATAGTCAAATCTTCATTTTTAGAGTTGTTTTAAAGCGAAAATTGTGCACTGTAGTCAAAAAATGAAATTATCTTTGAAAGGACTTGCAAAACCGCTGTTGCTATTTTATTTTCAGGATGCCAAGAAGTCCGCGTTTCAGAACCTGTCCGCCTGCTCTTATGAGCTGCGTTTCGATCTTTGACTGACGGCGTTCCGCCTTGCGGGCTTTTGCCGCCGCCTTCTTTTCCTCTTCCTTTTCAGCCTTTTTCAAAGCCGCCTGCTGTGCTTTTTCCTTTTCTTTCAAAAGCTTTGCCTTTTCGGCTTCAAGCTCAGCGCGCTCTTTATCAAGCGCTGCGCGTTCTGCGTCTGCTTTGGACTGTTCTTCCAAACGCTCATACGCGCTATAGCTGTCGACCTCTTTGTCATATTTCCCGAACACCGGAGATTCGCGCAGCGCCTTTTCTCTGGCAGACGCAGAGCAAGGCGACATCAGGCTTTCGGGACATATTATTGAAGTTTTGCTGACTATCTGCGGCACACCGCTTTCGTCAAGGAACGAAGTCAGCGCTTCGCCTGTTCCGAGTACGGTAATTACCTCCTCTGTCTTGAAGGCGGGATTCGGTCTGAATGTCTGTGCCGCACTCCTTATCGCCTTCTGTTCTGCCGGCGTATATGCTCTGAGCGCATGTTGTACGCGATTGGAAAGCTGTGCCAGCACCGCATCGGGAATATCCGACGGCGACTGCGTAACAAAAAATATACCGACGCCCTTTGAGCGTATCAGCTTGACGGTCTGTTCAATTTTGGAAACGAGCGCCTTGGGTGCATCTTTGAACAACAAATGCGCTTCATCGAAAAAGAAGACCAGACGCGGCTTTTCGGCGTCTCCCACCTCCGGAAGCGTTTCAAAAAGCTCGGCTATCATCCAAAGCATAAACATAGCATACAGCTTGGGATTCTGAATAATCTCAGCGCAGTGGAGCACGTTGATCACGCCTCTTCCGTCGGGGGCGGTGCGCATCCAGTCGTTTATATCAAACGGCGGTTCACCGAAAAACCTATCTCCGCCTAACTCCTCAAGCGGGATCAAGGCGCGAAGCAAAGCTCCGATGCTCTGCGGAGCAACATTTCCGTAAGAGGAAGTAAGTTCCGCCCTATGCTCCGATACATACCCGATAACAGCGCGGAGATCTTTCAGATCAAGTATTTCAAGCCCCTTATTATCGGCAACGCGGAAAACAATATTGAGAACCCCTTCCTGAACCTCAGTAAGACCGAGTATCCTTGCAAGAAGCGACGGACCCATATCGGAAACCGTCGTGCGCACGGGATGACCGGCTGCACCGAATATATCGTAAAATACCGTCGGGTAGCTTCGGAATGCAAAATCATTTCGTATGCCGAATTTATCTATACGTTTCTGCATTCCGGCGTTATCCTGCCCGGGTTCGCATATGCCGGAAACGTCGCCCTTGACGTCGCACATAAACACCGGCACTCCGGCGGCAGAAAAAGATTCCGCCATGACCTTCATGGTAATGGTCTTACCCGTACCGCTTGCGCCTGCAATAAGACCGTGGCGATTGCACTGAGAAAGCTCCATGTATACGCGTTCTTTTTCGGGCGTGTCCGAAATACCCATATAGATTTTTCCGTTTTGAAACATATTGATCCTCCGCAATAATTTAGATAACGTCTGTAAGGTCGTTCAGACTGACATTTTTCCTGAGCCTTCGCTTGAGCCATCCTCCGTGGAAATAGTATATAAGGAACGAGCATGAGGTCACCGACCAGGTAACCGGATAGGAATACAGGAGCATCGGAAGCACGGGATTGAGCGGTGCGATAACCTTGATCCAGATCATACGAAGACCGCATACGCCGAAGCACGTGATTATCATAGGCAAGATCGCGTCGCCCGTTCCGCGAAGAACTCCCCCTACCATCTCGATCAGCACGTACGTAAAATAAAACGGTGCAAGCGTCTTGATTATTTCTATGCCTATTCTTATAACTTCCGTGTCATCATTAAACAGTTTTATAATGTATCTTCCGAAAATAAGCACTACTGTACTTATCAGTACAGCCGATCCCATGGCAAGAGCCACACCGACCCCAAGACTTTTTTTCACTCTGTCTATCTTGCCCGCGCCGAAGTTCTGACCTGCAAAGGTCGTGACCGATACGCCGTAAGCGCCCATTATCATCCAGAACAAGCCGTCGATCTTGCCGTACGCCGTCCACGCCGCGACCGTATCGGTCTGAAAGCCGTTTATTGCCGACTGTAAGATTATATTTGAAATGCCGTAAAGCGCCGACTGCACTCCCGCGGGAAGTCCCACAACAACGATGTTTTTAAGATATCCGCCGTAAAAGCGTATTTTGCGCAGAGAGACCTTGTATATGTCGTCAGCCCTGCAAAGCCTTCTCATAACGAGCACGGCGCTTACCGCCTGCGAGAGGATGGTAGCGATCGCAACGCCGGCAACGCTCAGCTGAAGTACAAGCACAAACAGCAGATCCAGAACAACATTTAGCAAGGTACAGAATATCAGGAAATAAAGCGGTCTGCGCGAATCGCCGACTGCTCTCAGTATACCGCATCCGATGTTGTAGATCATCGAAAACACCATGCCGGAAAAATATATATTAAGATAGGATGTCGCAAACGGAAGTATATCAGACGGCGTTTCCATCGCTTCGAGTGCCATGCGTCCGAAAACGAGCCCGATTATCGTTATGGCAATACCGCACGAGATCGCAAGCGCCAAAGCGGTATGTACAGATTGCTCAGTTGCCTTTTCCCTTTTTGCGCCGTAATGCTGGGAAATTATAACGGTAGCGCCCGACGACAATCCGGTAAAAAACCCTACCAACAGATTGATTATCGTGCCGGTAGAACCGCCGACTGCGCCAAGGGCGACTTTGCCGACAAACTTACCGACGATCACTGCGTCTGCCGTATTATAAAGCTGCTGAAAAAATGTTCCGAGCAAGATGGGAAAGAAAAATACCAATAATTGTTTATAGATGACACCCTCGGTTATAGGGTTCTTTGCCTGTTTATCCATGACCGTAAAAACTCCAATCACACGAGCACCGACGTCAAAAGTTTTTTGTTTGGCATACACCACGCCGACGCTGATCATAACATATCGAAGTATATCACAAAAAAACAGAAAGTCAATGAGTAATCGCTTGAAATTCTGTTTTTTTCGTGGTAATATATACAGGCAGTAAAAACAGCGAGGAAATATATGAAAGCCGACAGAGGATATCCCATAGCAATAATAACCGACAAAAACGCAGCGACCGTCCGCGCCGGACATCCGTGGATATACGAAGACGAAATCGTTTCGTGCACCCGCACCGAAAACGGAGCGCTTGTTGACGTTACCGATCAAAAAGGGGCATATCTCGGAACGGGACTCTTCAGCGAACGCTCAAAGATACGCATTCGTCTTCTGTCGCGAAACGCCAACGACCGATTTGACGAGGCGTTTTTCAGAAGACGCATAAAATGGGCGGTGGAATACCGTATGACGGTTCTGCGCGGGGATATACATGCGTGCAGACTGATATTCGGCGAAGCAGACTGGATGCCCGGAGTAACTGTTGACAAATACGGCGACATCCTTGTTACTCAGATACTTTCCTATGGTATGGAACTCCGTAAGGAAACAATATATTCCCTGCTTATCGATGTTCTCGGCGAATTCGGAGAAAATATTTCCGGAATCTTCGAGCGCAACGAACTTAAGATCAGGG
>CAZVSW010000085.1:0-8086 GCA_964630005.1 uncultured Ruminococcus sp.
ATCTCCTTGATCTTCACATGTTTAAGAATGATTTTGCGATTGCAAAATAGAGCAAAAGCGAAATTGCGTCAACTATTGTGGTAATAAACGGGCTTGCCATGACTGCCGGGTCGAAGCCGATCTTTTTGGCGACGATAGGCAGGGTACTGCCGACGAGCTTGGCGGCTACGACAGTAAGGAGCAAGGTCAGGCATATGACAAGATCGACGATTATTGAAATCTCGTTGCCGAAAATGAGGTTGTCAACGACAAGTATCTTTGCAAAATTACATACAGCGAGAGTAATGCCGCAAAGAAGGGAAACACGGCATTCTTTCCAGATTATCTGCGGCAGACTTTTCAGTTCTATGTCGCCGAGAGCCAAGCCTCTGACAATGGTAGCGGAAGCCTGACCGCCGGCGTTTCCGCCCGTATCCATAAGCATGGGTATAAATGCGATAAGCGCCGCCTGTACGGCGAGCTGGTCTTCAAAGCTGTGGAGGATCTGTCCGGTAAAGGTTGATGACACCATGAGCAAAAGCAGCCACGGAATTCGGCTCTTCCAAAGTGTAAAGGGGCTTGTTTTGAGGTATGGCTTGTCTGACGGTGTAATTGCCGCCATTTTTTCGATATCTTCCGTCGCCGCCTCTTCTATAACGTCGATAGCGTCGTCAAACGTAACGATACCGACAAGGCGGTTTTCCGTATCTACTACCGGCATGGCGAGGAAGTCATATTTTCCCATCTCCAGCGAAACTTCTTCTTTGTTGTCGGTGGTTTCAGCTGAAATTACGTGGGAATCCATTATGTCGGAAACAAGAACGTTCTCGTCTGACAAGAGCAGGTCTTTGACCGTGCAGACGCCGAGCAGATGCCTGCGCGAATCCGTGACATAGCAGGTATAGATCGTTTCCTTGTCCACACCGGTCAGACGTATATGTGCGATTGCGTCCTTGACCGTCATTTCCGGCTTCAGGCTGACGTATTCGACCGTCATTATGCTTCCGGCGCTGTCTTCGGGGAATTTGAGCAGTTCGTTTATGGTACGTCTCGTTTCGGGATCGCTGGCGGCGATGATACGTTTTACGACGTTGGCCGGCATTTCGTCGATAATGTCGACTGCGTCGTCGAGAAACAGCTCGTCGAAAATGTCCTTGAGGCGCTTGTCCGAAAAGGATTTTATAAGCGTTTCCTGCGCTTCGTGATCCATTTCTACAAATGTTTCGGCTGCCGTTTCCTTGTGTAAAAGACGGAAAACGACTGCGAGATTTTCGTCGTCAAGCCCGGAAAAGAGCAGGGCTATATCCTGAGGCGTTTCGTTTTCCAAAAGTTTTTTGATGCTTGTAAGATCTTTCGCTTCGATCATTTTGATAAGATCTTCGGTGGTGGTTACTCTTTCTTCCATTAGTGATCTTCCTTTCTGAAATGTGAAAATAAAAGGAAGCAGGACAGAAAAGCCGCGTGTCAAAAAACGCGTCAATACCGGCGCAAATAGGTCGTATCAGATAAATGCGCTAAAATAAAAGGCGGCGTAAAAGACACATTCGGCCTGTACTGCCACTGCTACTGCCTGAATCCATGCTTTTTCGCCTCCTCATATTGATCGATTACCGTGAGCGTTGATCGCTTGCTCACGTTCAATATCATTTTAACCCTGATACGACGATTTGTCAAGAGAGATATCCGGCGAAAAGCAAAAAATGTTTGCAATTTGAAGTATTGTGTGTTATACTGTCGTAAGAATAGAAGCGGCGCTTACGCCGCAGAGCGAAAGGATGTATTATTTATGAATAAAGTTGTCGTTTTCGATCATCCGATGATTACACATAAGCTTACTCTTATGCGTATGAAGGAAACAGGTGCAAAGGATTTCAGAGATCTGCTCACAGAGATCTCGATGCTCATGGCATATGAAATCACGCGTGACATTCCTCTTGAGGAGGTCGAGATTGAAACACCCATCTGCAAGACAATGCAGCCCAAAATTTCCGGCAAAAAGCTTGCGATAGTTCCGATACTCCGCGCCGGTCTCGGCATGGTGGACGGTTTTCTTCAGATCGTCCCGGTCGCTAAGGTCGGTCATATCGGTCTCTACCGCGATCCGCAGACAATGCTGCCGGTCGAATACTATTTCAAGATGCCTCCCGATATTGCGGACAGAACCGCAATAATACTCGACCCGATGCTTGCCACCGGAGGCAGCTCCGTTGCCGCTATAGACAGTCTGAAGAAGCGCGGCTGTCATGATATTATGCTTATGAACCTTATAGCTGCTCCGGAAGGAATCAAAGCCGTTCAGGAAAAGCATCCCGACGTAAATATATACGTCGCAGGAGTTGATGAGAAGCTCAACGATCACTGCTATATCGTTCCCGGTCTCGGTGACGCCGGCGACCGTCTGTTCGGTACAAAATAATGGTTTCCATAGGAAACGACTGGGACGGACTCCTTGCCGATGAGTTTAAAAAGGACTATTATCTTAAGCTCAGGCAGTTTCTTAAGGAAGAGTATTCGACGCGCAGGATATTCCCGTCGATGTATGATATTTTTAACGCTTTTCGCTATACGCCGTATAATGACGTAAAGGCGGTCATACTCGGTCAGGATCCTTATCATGGAGAGGGGCAGGCTCACGGTCTTTGCTTTTCGGTAAAGGACGGTGTGCCGCCGCCTCCTTCGCTTATAAATATTTTTAAGGAAATCCACGCTGACGTAGGCATCGAAAACAAAAACGGCGGATGTCTTGTCAGATGGGCGGAAAGCGGCGTGCTTATGCTGAACAGCGTTCTGACCGTACGGGAGGGAAGTGCAGGTTCTCACCGCGGTATGGGGTGGGAAGTCTTCACAGATCGCGTTATCGAGCTTTTGAATAACCGCGAAAAACCCATCGTGTTTCTGCTTTGGGGGAATTACGCAAAGAGCAAGCGCGCGCTCATAACTTCAAAACAGCACCTCGTTCTTACTGCCGCTCATCCGAGCCCGCTTTCTGCGTCGAACGGCTTTTTCGGTTGCAGACATTTTTCAAAAACCAACAGCTTTCTGACCGAAAACAATATCGGACCGGTAGACTGGCAGCTTTAACCGGCGCGATGAGACGCAAACTAACGCCTTTTTGCGCTGTTAATACAAGCAATTTCAGCATTCCCGAAATTGTGGCATTAACGCTTGACATTTTGTCTCATTTATGATATAATACTGCCAAACACTATATATTTTTTCAAGGAGGAAATCATGAAAAAGTTATTTGCATTACTGTTAATCGTTTCCATGCTCGCAACTATGCTCGTAGCATGTAATAACGATGGCGAACAGTCTGAGGCTCCCAGCACACCTTCTCATGGTACTGATGTTTCTGATACCAGCACCGAAGTATCTGTTCCGGTTGAAGAAGAAAAATGCTGGCTGCCGGAAAAAGACTGGAATACCACTATTTTATGGGCAACTGTTGCCAGCGTAGACAACGAAACAGACGTCCGTAATTTTGAAATCTGGTGTGAAGAGGATATCGGTGATACGCTCAGCAAGCGCTTTGTTGAACGTTCCAACTGGCTCAGAGATACTTACGGAATCACTATCGATGTTATTTTCAACCCCACAGGCAGACCTGATGGCTATGCTAAGCTTGCTGTTGAGACCGATCTCGATCTTGACGTTATCTCAATGGGTATTACCTACATCGCTCAGGCTCTTGTAACCGGTTATTTCTATGACATTAGAACTATCAACACCCAGTATAACGACGGTAATGGCTGGCTTTCTCTCGATAAGGCATATTGGGATCAGGGCGTTATCAACGACCTTTCAATTGCCAATAAGGTATTCATGATCACCGGCGACGCGATCCTTAATGATGACGAGACCACTTGGGCTATGTTTTTCAACAAGGATATGATCAAAGACTATCACTTTGAAAGTCCGTATACCACCGTTAAAAACGGTAACTGGACTCTCGACACCCTTTACGAATATTGTAAAAAGGTTACTAAGCCTGCCGGCGAAAAGCCTGTATGGCAGCCCGATGCCGATGATACATACGGTCTTGTTGTTCAGTCCGCAGATACTCTGTTCTTCATGCTCGGCTGCGATCAGGCTATGATCGAAAAAGACTCTGATGACCTTCCTACCATGCGTTTTACCAATGAAAGATACATTGACGTTTGCCAGAGATTTGTTTCCTTCTTCAGCGACGACAACGCTGTAGGCCGTTCCGAAAGATTCGGTTCTTGGGACTCTGACGTTACTGAGAGACAAGGCGGTATTTTTGCTAACGGTCACGCTATGTTTATGCCTAACTCGCTCACTATTCTAAACAGCCCCAGAATTAAGTCTTCCAGTGTTGATATCGGCGTTATTCCCATGCCTAAGGCTGACGATCTTCAGGACGACTATGCCGCTTCCGGTAATATGTACGGTAATGAAGTTATCGCGATTCCGATCTCCAACGTTGACCACCTCGAAGCCACTCTCTTCGCTCTCGAAGCTATGGCTTGGTACGGCGAAAAGTACATCAAATCCGAATACTACGAGAAGGTTCTCAAGCTTCAGAAGTTCCGTGACGAAGAAGCAGAAGAAATGCTCGATCTCATCTTCAGCAAGAAGAAGTACGAAATGGGCTGTATTTACAACTGGGGCGATATGGTTCAGTTCTATAACCAGCTCGTTGGCTCTAAGAGCACTGACGTTATCTCAAAGTATGAACAAAACAGGGATAAATATCAGGCTGATATCGATGCGGCTATCGATACCTTCACATCGCTTGATTTTCAATAATTTATTCTTTTAGCTGCTATCTTTTAAGATTATTAACACCGCAAGGCACTGGTATGTGTTTTGCGGTGTTTTTGTCTCTTGAATCGGGCGTGCGCTGTGGCGCACATATGGCATGTGTTAAGTTTACTTTGTGAAATATACAAAAAAATATTGACAAAAGGAAAAATATGTGGTACTATTTAAACAGTATTGTAGTATATTCAAATAAAAAGCCTCTTGCCGGGCTGATTTTTGAATTTTACAATGGCTAATTGTATGTTTTCAAGGAGGAAATCATGAAAAAGTTATTCGCATTGCTGCTGATCGTTTCCATGCTCGCCACCGCGCTTGTAGCATGTAACAACAACGACGACCAGTCAGAAGCTCCCGGCACCCCTTCTCAGTCTGCTGACGTTTCCGATGGCACAGACGCATCCGCTCCGGTTGAAGAAGATAAATGCTGGCTGCCGGAAAAATACTGGAACACCACCATTACCTGGGCAACTGTTGCCACTGTAGACGACGAAACGGACGTCCGCAATTTTGAAATCTGGTGCGAAGAGGATCTCGGCGATACTCTCAGTAAGTCCTTCGTTGATCGTACCAACTGGCTCAGAGATACTTACGGAATTACTATCGATGTTATTTACAACCCCACAGACGGACCTGTAAGCTATGCCGAACTTGCCGTTCAGACCGGTCTCGACCTTGACGTTATCACTCAGGGCATTACATACGTCGCTCAGAAGCTTGTCAGCGGTTATTACTATGACATAAGAGCTATCAACTCACAGTACAACGACGGCAAGGGCTGGCTCTCCCTCGACAAGGCCTATTGGGATCAGGGCGTTATCAACGACCTTTCCATTGACAATAAGGTATTCATGATCACCGGCGACGCTCTTCTTAACGATGATGAGACGACCTGGGCTATGTTCTTCAACAAGGATATGGTCAACGACTACCACTTTGAAAGCCCGTATACCACCGTCAAGAACGGTAACTGGAATCTCGACACCCTTTACGAATATTGTAAGCAGGTTACTCAGTATGCCGGCGACAAGCCCGTATTTGATGAAAACACTGATGACACGTGGGGCATTGTTGCTCAGTCCGCAGATACTCTGTTCTTCATGCTCGGCTGCGATCAGGCGATGATCACAAAGAACGCTGACGACCTTCCTTCTACGCGTTTCACCGAAGAAAGATTCATTGACGTTTGTCAGAGATTCGTTACCTTCTTCAGCGACGACGTTGTCGGTCGTGCCGAAAGATTCGGCGCTTGGGATTCCGGCGTTTATCAAACGGCAATATCTATTTTTGCTAACGGTCATTCTATGTTCATGCCGTATGCACTTACCCTTCTGAATGATTCAAGAATCAAATCTTCGAATGTTGATATCGGCGTTATCCCTATGCCTAAGGCTGACGACATTCAGGACGACTATGCTGCTTCCGGCAATATGTACGGTACTGAAGTCATCGCAATTCCGATCACAAACGTTGACAACCTCGAAGCTACTCTCTTCGCTCTCGAGGCTATGGCTTGGTACGGTGAAAAGAACATAAAGTCCGAATACTATGAGAAGGTTCTCAAACTTCAGAAGTTCCGCGACGAAGACGCAGAAGAAATGCTTGACCTCATCTTCAGCAAGAAGAAGTATGAAATGGGCTGCATCTATAACTGGGGCGGAATGGTCATGTTCTATAACGAGCTTGTCGGCGCTAAGAGCACTGACGTTGTCTCTAAGTACGAATCCAATAAGGGTAAATATGAGGCCGATATCGAAGCCGCTATCGACACCTTTACTTCGCTTGAATTCCAATAATATCGTATTTTACTGATATATTTTAAGGTTTTGACACCGCAGAGCACTGTTATGTGTTTTGCGGTGTTTTTGTCTTTCAGGCAGAGTCTCCGCTGGGCTATACATGAAATGCGGATTCAGTTATTTTTATAAAATGTACAAAAAAACATTGACAAACGGGCAAATGTGTGGTAATATTTAAACATCTTAACTGAGCGTGAACACGCTCAGCTTTAATCATGAAAATTATCAAAGGAGAAAAGTTATGAAAAAACTTGCAGCGTCACTTCTTGCGTTATTGCTTGCCGCGGGTGTTTTTGCGTCGTGTAATTCAAACGAAGACGACACCTCAAGCACTGCTTCATCCCCTTCAGAACAATCTACAGTCAGTCTGGAATCCTCGATTCCGGAGGAAAAAGATCCTTATGAACATCTCAGAGGAATAGACCTCGGCGGCAGAGATGTCGTTATCTATGTTGAGGATCAGAATTCTTCAAGATATTATTCACAGGAGATCATGCCGAACGAACTTTCGGCAGATCTGATTTCAAGCTCCGTCAGAACGCGTAACGAGATCGTTGAGGATCTGCTCAACTGTACCATCACGGAAGTTAGAACCAAGGCAGACGGCGAGATGCATAACGCCATTTATGCCGAAATGATGGGCACGAGCTCATATGATATCACCATGCCCTATATGCCCACCGCCGCAACCCTTTCTGCCGAAGGCGCTTTCTATGATCTCACAACATTCGACAACATAATCAAGCTTGAAAATTCATATTGGGATCAAAGAGCAAACGCCGACCTTTCAATAGCCGACAAGCTGTTCTTCATTACCGGCGATGCAAATATGCTCGCAATGGACTGCACTCACGCCATAGTTTTCAACAAAGATGTTGTTGCGTCCAATTCCGCTATAGAAGATCCGTACGAGCTGCTTGCAAACGACAAGTGGACTTATGATGCACTTTACAGAAACGCCAAGCTTGCGACATATGAAAGCGACGGCGAAAACGGACTCACCTGGAAGGACAATATCGGTCTGCTCATTAATTACAACTATACTACCACGCTCTTTATCGGCTCGGGCGAACGTCTTACTTCCAAGGACGGCGACGATTACCCCTATCTTGCAGTAAAGACCGATCGCGCTCCGTCTGTAGTTGATAAGATCTATAACATTTACACCGATGCCGCTTCAACTCAGAGAATTGAAAGTATAACCAATTACTCCGGTTATACCGATGTCTGGAATGCCGCTACAGCCGCTTTTGCAGATAAGCGCGTGCTTTTCAGAACGCTTGCCATTGTTGACCTTGTAGACCTTAACGTTTATGATGGCGTTAACTACGGCTTGATGCCCACGCCTAAGTATGACGAAACTCAGGAAGAGTATTATAACATCGTTTCCTGCCTGTATGCTTCTTGCTTTACGATCCCGGTAAGCGTTGAAAAACCTAATGAATCTGCCGCTGTGATAGAAGCGCTTACTATTGCATCTACCGAGACGCTCCGCAAGAGCTATTACGAAGTACTTCTCAAGGGTA
>CAZVSW010000086.1:0-8010 GCA_964630005.1 uncultured Ruminococcus sp.
GTCACGTTATAGCATCCGCGCTGTTTCGCAACGGCAAACGCTTCTTCCATCAGACCTCTGCCCGCGCCGTTATGCCTTTTTTCGGGTACTACATAAAGGTCGTCGACATAGACGGAAGAATACTCCATGCTTGAAGTACTGCCGTATTCGCGCGGCTTCGCAATAAGATAGCCGCAAAGCTCTTCATCATCTTCCGCCACAAGCACAATGTCTGCGTCGAGCACCTCTTCAAGCTGCTCCTCTGTATATTTTACGCCGTCGCCTTTAAAAAGATCCGGTCTTCCCTCGTGGTGAAAAGCACAGATCGCCTTAAGCGACGCTTCTATAAACGGTATATCGCTTTTTTTCGCCCTGCGTATACGCATTTTATCACTCCCTTTAGGGAAGAGTTTATCACCACACGCGCCGATTGTCAAGGCTATATTAAAAAATGACGCCTGTTCCGGCATCGCGGCTATTGATTATCGTAAGCCGCTGTGCTATAATAACAGCACTAAAAATCAGGAACACAGTAAAAACGAGATGACATATGATATGATCGCACGTGATATTATCACGGTATGCCAAATAGCCGCTTCCGTGCTGTCGTTTTTCTATATTTTTCGTGTAATCTACGGCATAATAGGGCTTTTCAAGGTGAAGCGCTATAAAAAGGCGGCTATATATAATAAAATAGGGATAGTTATATCCGCAAGGAACGAATCGGCAGTTATCGGCAAACTGCTGGACAGCATTAACCGTCAGACCTATCCGAAGGACAGATTTCAGACCTTTGTCGTGGCGGACAACTGTAACGACGGCGGCTTAACGGCGTCGATCGCAAAAAGCAAGGGCGCCGTATGCTACGAAAGATTCGACGATAAGCATTGCACCAAGGGCTATGCGCTTGAATTTCTGTTTGAAAGAATCAAAGACGATTTCGGCATACATTCGCATGACGCGTATCTGATTCTTGACGCAGACAACCTGCTCGACAGCGCCTATCTTGAAAAAATGAACGAGGCGTTTTCTTCGGGCGAGAAGATCGTGACGTCGTATCGGATGTCAAAAAATTTCTTTTCAAGCTGGGTCTCGTTTTCCTACGGCATACATTGGCTCAGCACCGTGCTTCTGGAACACCGTGCGAGGTCGGTACTGTCGGTCGCCACGCGCGTTCAGGGAACTGGGTATATGTTCGCATCGGAGTTTGTCGAGGACGGTTGGCATTATACCTCGCTGACGGAGGACAGAGAGTTCGCGGCAGACGCCGTGCTCAAAGGCTATAATATAGGCTACTGTGAAAACGCGGTCTTTTACGACGAACAGCCGGACAGCCTGAAGATCGCTTTAAGACAGCGGCTTCGCTGGTCGAAAGGGCATCTCCTCGTATGCCGTTCAAAAACGCTTGCGCTTTTTAAAAAAGCGCTCAGAAAACCGTTTACCAAAGAAAGCTTTGCCGCCTTTGATATGTGCCTAATAACATTTCCGGAGGCGCTCTATTACATATTTTTCAAGCTGATAGAAATATGCGCCGTTCTGTTTTTGGCGGAAGCAAAAGACCTTTTGCCCGGCATCGCCGTCGGCGTCGTAGGAGCATATCTTGCCAAATGCCTGCTTGCGGTATATGTTGTCGTAAGCGAGCGCAGGCGCATCCCCGGCATAAAGCCGCTCAGGCTTTTGCCGTATGTGCTCATGTCGCCGCTGTTTCACACCATCGGCAAGCTCACGCTCGTCGCGGCGCTTTTTTGCAAGGTCGATTGGAAGACCATACCGCATACAAGGAATATGGGAATCGACGAACTGTAAAAAAATATTTTCCGGATCGCATATAAGCCGATCCGGTTCAGATTGCTTACAAAGTGCAAAAAACAATTATAATCGAGATTCGCGCAATCTGTACGAGAAAAGATGAGCGTTTCGCTCATCTTTTCGATGATTTGATTGTATTTAGGGGCGGAAACCCGGATGGTTTCCCCCTAACGTCCCCTTCCTTCCGAAAACGGAATAAAACCGGCTGTTTGTCATCAGCCCGGTTCTTTTTTTGTTTTTCCCCGCATATCATCAAGTATAGATCAAGTGAAATGCGGATTTGGAGGAAAAATTTATGGCAGACATGTCGATATACAAAGACATCGCCGAGCGAACCGGCGGCGATATTTACATCGGAGTGGTAGGACCGGTGCGCACCGGAAAATCCACTTTAATAAAAAGGTTCATCTCCGACCTCGCCATACCCAATATACAGGGCGAATTCATGCGGGAGCGCGCACGCGACGAAATGCCGCAGTCGGCTTCCGGCAAGACGGTAATGACGACCGAGCCGAAATTCGTCCCCGAAGAGGCGGTTCATATAAGCATTGACGAAAGCGCGGGCTTCAACCTGCGCATGATCGACTGCGTCGGATATATCGTGCCCGACGCGCTCGGTCACTACGAGGACGGCGAGCCGCGCATGGTCATGACGCCGTGGTCGGAAAACGCAATGCCGTTTGAACAGGCGGCAGAGCTCGGCACTCAGAAGGTGATCACAGAGCATTCTACCATCGGTCTGCTCGTCACATCAGACGGAACTTTCGGAGAGATCCCGCGCGAAAGCTATATCGAAGCGGAAAAGCGCGTTGCAAACGAAATGAACGCCATCAACAAGCCGTTCGTCGTCGTACTGAACAGCGCACGTCCCGACGAGCCGTCAACCGCCGCGCTTGCGGCCGAGCTTGAAAAAGAATACAACGTGCCGGTCATACCCGTAAACTGTCTCTCAATGGGAGAAAAGGACATCAAACACATCCTCGCCAAGGTGCTTTATGAGTTTCCCGTAAAAGAAGTGGTGTTTGACGTGCCGTCGTGGGCGGAATCGCTTGAGGACAGCCACAGCCTGAAGACGCGCCTGCTCGATACCATGGACGGCTTTGCATCATCCGTTCTGAAGATCGGCGACGTATATCCGAACGCCGAAAAAGTCAAGCTCGAAGACCTTGGAATATATGCCTCGATAGATAATATCGGGCTGGGTAACGGCAGTGTCGCTATCAGGGTAGTTATTCCCGACAAGGTATTTTACGGCATACTCGGCGAAAAATCGGGCTTTGAAATAGGCGGCGAGAGCGACCTTTTAAACATACTCACCCGTCTTGCCGACGTGCAGAAGAAATATGAAAAGGTCGCCGAAGCGATCGAAGAGGTAAACCGCACCGGATACGGCGTTGTCACCCCGACGATCGAGGATCTGAGCCTCGAAGAGCCTGAGATCGTCAAACAGCCGGGCGGCTACGGCGTCAAGCTCAAAGCGAGCGCGCCGTCGGTACACATGATAAAAGTGCCCATCCATGCGGAAGTAAGCCCTATAGTAGGCACAGAGCGCCAGTCCGAGGAATTGGTACAGTTCCTGCTCAAGGAATTTGAGGAAGACCCTCAGAAGATCTGGGAATCCAACATGTTCGGCAAAACACTGCACGAGCTTGTAAGCGAAGGGCTTACCTCAAAGCTCAGCCACATGCCGGAGGATGCGCGCGTGAAGATATCCGAAACGCTGCAAAAGATCATCAACGAAGGCAGCGGCGGACTTATCTGCATACTTCTTTAAAAAATGTCTGTCTCCTTCGATAAGCTCAGAGAAAAGGAAGTCATAAACGCGCGCGACGGCAAGGTGCTCGGCTGTATCTGCGACCTGGAGCTTGACATATGCAGCGGCAGGATAACCCATATCGTGCTCCCGCCGTACGGCAGTATAATCGTATTTTCCAAGACAAAGAACAAGATATATATACCGTGGAATAATATCGAGCGCATCGGCGATGATGTGATAATCGTACGCTGTGCCGATATCCCCGACCCGCCGAAGAAGAAAAGATAACGGTTTTCTTTCGCTTTTATAAAAAAATCTCTGCATCAGGCTTTTGCCTTTTGCAGAGATTCTAAGCGAAGACAAAGTCATCAGTAAGAGAAAGAGGGGTTCGGGGAGAAAATCAGCCGAAGGCTGTTGTCTCCCTGAATATAATAAAAATCCGTTTTTTTCGCGATTCACTCGTGGAAAAAACACCCTAAGGCGAGCTACGTGAGCCCTCGCGCCGCGGGGAGCGTTCAAAAATGCCCGTCGGGGACGGGCGCTTTTTGTGGAGCGGCGGCAAGCGCGAGAAAAGGAAAAGTGGTTCGCGGAGAAAAACGTAGTTTTTCTTCGCCTTAAAATCTCTGCATCAGGCTTTTGCCTTTTGCAGAGATTTTTATGTTATTCCCTATTCGTGCGTATAGCGTTCGGGAATAGCTATGATCCGCGACAAAAACTCGGCCTCGCCGCTTTTTTCATAATCGAACAGTTCGGCACTGATCGAAACTACTCCGTTTTCGCCGATATCGATATAAAAGCCATCATTACCCAACACACGGACGCCGTCAAGAATTCGTCTGAAAGCAACATATTTTCGCGTAATTATTTCTGTCGTACCGTCACCGTGTGATGTGTATCCGATCACACCGACGCACTCATACTCAGCGCCGGGGATTATATTGATAGCTTCAAAAATACGCCGTGCTTCGGTCTCAATCTCTTCATCGCTTTTAGTCACCTCGGGAAGATCGGACTCCGAGCCACGATAGTATAGAGATATTGAATTTGATGAATAAATCACTTTATACTTTCCGTCGTTCGTTGCAAAATGATTCCCGGTGCCAAGTCCGAGGCTTCGACAAACGCTTTAACTTCCTCTCTTGTCACATCGTGCGGCGTTATATTCCAGATCGAAAATTTAGAGGGGGTATTTCTTTTCTGTAGATGAATCTTCTATTTTGGTACTGTCAGCTATAGTAGCATCTAAACCGCAAAACACATCTCCGGTGAATTGCCCGTCGAATTTCATGCGCTTGAATTCATGCTGATGCTCAAATGAACAACCGTGAAGCGTCATAACCGCAATTATAAATACGGCAATAATAAATCTTATTTTTTTCATTCTGTTTCACCCACGGAATCCATAATTCCGCATCATTTGTACATGATTGCAATTCATTATATTTGTATGATATCATACATTTCTTAACGTGTCAACACCAAAACAGCACTTGTTTTGGTTTTCAACAGCCGATTACCGCGCACACGCAGACAAAATAAATTTTCTGCTTGACAGCATAGGTTTGCGGTGGTATACTGATTCATATCAAATGATAATAGAAGAGTGAGAACATATCATGGATATTTACGAAAGATTGTATAACTGTGCTGTTATACCTGTTATAAAATTAGACGACGCAAACAAGAGCGAAGCGCTCGCAAAGGCGCTCATCGACGGCGGTCTTCCCTCTGCCGAAGTAACCTTCAGAACAGCCTCTGCACCCGAGGTGATCAGCCGTATGTCGGCCGCGTTCCCCGAAATGCTTATCGGCGCAGGTACTGTGCTTTCGGTCGATCAGGCAAAAAAAGCCGTCGACTGCGGCGCGCAGTTCATCGTCAGCCCCGGTCTTAACCCCAAGGTCGTCAGCTGGTGCATCGAAAACGGCGTGCCTGTCATACCCGGCGTCGCCACCCCGACAGAGCTCGAAGCCGCGATGGAGCTCGGACTTTCGGTTGTCAAATTCTTCCCTGCCGAAGCGTTCGGCGGACTTAAGACCCTTAAGGCAATCTCCGCACCCTATGGCAGCGTACGCTTCATGCCTACCGGCGGAATTTCACTCGAAAATATGGAAAGCTATCTTTCGTTCAAAAAAATAATCGCCTGCGGCGGCAGCTTTATGGTAACAAGCGACCTTATCGAAAATAACGATTTTGAATCAATAACCGCCATTTCCAAAAAAGCCGCCGATATAGCCGGGGCTGTACGCGCAAAGCAGGCGTAATTCTTTATCAAAGAAAGGAATGTCTTCAAAATGAGAATATATCAGGACATCCACCAGCTCGTCGGCAACACTCCGATGATCAAGCTGAATCACTTCCCCGTCAAGGAAGGCGTCAATCTTTACGCCAAGCTCGAACTTTGGAATCCGGCAGGCAGCGTTAAGGATCGCCTCGGAGTCTATCTTATCAAGGACGCCGAGGAAAAGGGTCTTCTTAAGCCCGGCTCGACCATCATCGAAGCCACCGCCGGCAATACCGGTCTCGGTATCGCCTTTGCGGCGCTTAACAAGGGATATCGAGTCATTTTTGTTGTGCCCACCAAGTTTTCGGTCGAAAAACAGACCCTTATGCGCGCGCTCGGTGCTGAGATAATCAATACCCCCCGCGAATTCGGCATGAAGGGCGCAACCGACAAGGCAAACGAGCTCCTCGCCTCCATTCCCGATTCACTCAGCTTCCGTCAGTTTGAAAACCCCGCAAATCCGCTTGCGCACTATATACTTACCGGTCCGGAGATCTATGACGATATGGACGGAAATATCGACTATTTCGTCGCAGGCGCAGGTACGGGCGGCTCTTACACGGGTATAATGCGCTATCTTAAAGAAAAGAACCCCAATATCAAGGGCGTACTTGCCGATCCCGTCGGCTCTATCATCGGCGGCGGCACGGAGCACGCCGATTATAACATCGAAGGCGTCGGCAACGACTTCATCCCCGACACCATGGACGTAAGCCTTATCGATATCTGCATCAAGGTCAATGACGCGCAGGCGTTTGCCACCGCAAAGGAAATAACACGCCGCGAGGGCATCATTGCAGGCTCTTCGAGCGGCGCAGACCTTTGGTGCGCACTCGAGCTTGCAAAGCGCATCGATAAGGGCAACATCGTCGTCCTCTTCCCCGACAGAGGCGACCGCTACATCTCAAAGGGACTTTACGACTGATTTCCGCTCTACCGAAATGGCAAAATTATGATTATCGATTCATTCGACAACAAAACTCCGCCCGTATTTACATTGAGGGATTTTTACGGAGAAAGAAACAAACTTCTTGATATTTGTATCATCATTTTTTCCAAAGAAATCTATGATACGATTCTATCAACTTATCCCTGCACGAAAATCGCCGAGATCGGTGCGGTAAACGGGGCAGTTCCAATCTATAGCTTCAGGCACGAAGGCAAAGAGATAGCATTCTATTTGTCTGCGATCGGCGCTACGGGAACATCCGAATACTGTATCGAGACAAATTGGCTGACCGGCGCTTATAAGTTTATCATGTTCGGATCGGCGGGAAGCCTCAACAAAGAAAAAACACAAGGCAGATTCGTCATCCCGACCGAAGCCTACAGAGACGAAGGAATTTCCTATCATTATGCGCCGCCAAGCGACTATATCGAAGTTAAAAATCACAAAAAGTTAGCTTCTGTTTTTGACGAGCTGCGCCTTCCTTATGTTGAGGGACGAATATGGAGTACGGACGCGTTTTTGCGCGAAACGGCAGCCCAGGTTGCCATGCGGCAGAAAGAAGGCTGTATTGCGGTGGATATGGAAGTGTCCGGCGTGCAGTCTGTCTGCGATTTCTACGGCTTCGAGCTATACAATTTTCTTGTGACCGGCGATGTTTTGTCGGAAGAAAAATATGAGTTTGAAGCTTTGAACGACGCCAACCATAATCTTAACAAATTCCATATCGCTCTTGAGATTGCAAAACGTATCTGAGCCGTTTTCAGTACGTGACACCTGCTTTAAAAAGAAGTAAATTCCCATACCGATCTCCGCAGTTTTGCTTCGGAACTTACTTTGGGAATTTACTCTTTTCAAAAAGATACGAAAGCCGACGAAAAAAACACTTGACAAACGAGAAAACGTGTGGTACAATACAGAACAGCAATCAGACGTTGCCACGCTTGCTATCCGGAGAGATGTCCGAGCGGTTTAAGGAGCTGGTCTTGAAAACCAGTGACTCAGCAATGAGCCGTGGGTTCGAATCCCACTCTCTCCGCCATTTATTTCTCTTAAAAAAGCGAGCGCCGCATTGCTGCTCTTTGCCCGGAGCGTAGCACCGCCGGCATACGTCAGATGCATCGCGTTTTTACAAAAAAGCCCGAAAACCCAGTAATTTCAATAACAATTTCAGTTCACCTGCGGAAGTACTCAAGTGGTGAAGAGGCGCCCCTGCTAAGGGTGTAGGTCGGGTAACCG
>CAZVSW010000087.1:0-4634 GCA_964630005.1 uncultured Ruminococcus sp.
CGCGATTCACTCGTGGAAAAAACACCTTAAGGCGAGCTCCGCGAGCCCTCGCGCCGAGGGGAGCGTTCAAAATGCCTGTTCTTTCCGTATGAGCTTGTAGATTTAAACCTTACAGGCATTTTGTGGAGCGGCGATAAGCGCGAGAAAAGGAAAAGTGGTTCGCGGAGAAAAACGTAGTTTGTCTTCGCGTTGAGCAGAGAAGCACCTTTCGGTGAGCTTCTCTGTTTTTACTTTATATACGGTTAAAACCTTATTTTACGTGCGAGGCACATACCGCCGAGCGCGGCGACAAGCACAATGATCGCGGATGCAATACCGCTATCGCCCGTCTGAGGGGATTTTGGCACAAGGATGATGTTGTCTCCGAGCTTATCGCTGTTTTCCATCCATTTATAATATTCAATCAGCGCCTCGTGGGTTCTACTGCCCTCGGTGACATAGATCTCTTTGCCGTTAATATAATAAATTCTCTCAATATTATCGGGAAGATGCATGACAAGATTTGTTGTGTTCATCTTTTCCAGATCAAGCGTTTTGATGGATTCGGGCAAAACTATTTCCTCCGGAGCGCAATATTCGAATGAATAGCTCCGAAAGGCATCGACGCCTTCGCCGACGACGATCTTTTTCAGCGGACACAGGCGGAATGATTCTCCCCCCATGTTTTCCACAGAGCCGGGAATATAAATTTCTTCAAGACCGGCTCTGTCAAACGCGCCGCTTTTTCCAGAGCTTATTATTTTCAGCGTTTCCGGCAGACGCACATGTTTAAGCGACGTGCAGCACGAAAAGCAGTCCGAGCCTATTACGGTGATTCCGTCCTCAATATACACATCTGTCAAAACGGTGTTCTCCTTGAACATCCAGGTGTGGATTTCTTCGCCGAAATCGGAAAGGCGGATGATTATTTTGGTTGCTCCTTCTGTATCATAGGGCTGATATTCGCTTAAATCATATTCCGTTTCTGCCGGCGTTGCCGCAGCTGCGGTGAATGTAAACAACGTGCCAAGTAAAACCGTGAGGACTAATACTGTAATGAATTTTTTCATACAATATACCTCTATCTTTATAAAAACATTATATTTGTAATCATATGAAATTTCAATAGAACCTTATTTTACGTGCGAGGCACATACCGCCGAGCGCGGCGACAAGCACAATGATCGCGGATGCAATACCGCTATCGCCCGTCTGAGGGGATTTTGGCACAAGGATGATGTTGTCTCCGAGCTTATCGCTGTTTTCCATCCATTTATAATATTCAATCAGCGCCTCGTGGGTTCTACTGCCCTCGGTGACATAGATCTCTTTGCCGTTAATATAATAAATTCTCTCAATATTATCGGGAAGATGCATGACAAGATTTGTTGTGTTCATCTTTTCCAGATCAAGCGTTTTGATGGATTCGGGCAAAACTATTTCCTCCGGAGCGCAATATTCGAATGAATAGCTCCGAAAGGCATCGACGCCTTCGCCGACGACGATCTTTTTCAGCGGACACAGGCGGAATGATTCTCCCCCCATGTTTTCCACAGAGCCGGGAATATAAATTTCTTCAAGACCGGCTCTGTCAAACGCGCCGCTTTTTCCAGAGCTTATTATTTTCAGCGTTTCCGGCAGACGCACATGTTTAAGCGACGTGCAGCACGAAAAGCAGTCCGAGCCTATTACGGTGATTCCGTCCTCAATATACACATCTGTCAAAACGGTGTTCTCCTTGAACATCCAGGTGTGGATTTCTTCGCCGAAATCGGAAAGGCGGATGATTATTTTGGTTGCTCCTTCTGTATCATAGGGCTGATATTCGCTTAAATCATATTCCGTTTCTGCCGGCGTTGCCGCAGCTGCGGTGAATGTAAACAACGTGCCAAGTAAAACCGCGAGGACTAATGCAGTAATGAATTTTTTCATATAATATACCTCTATCTTTATAAAAACATTATATCCGTAATCATGTGAAATTTCAATAGACAAAACGTGAAAAAACATTTGATAGATAATCCGTCTTTCGACGGATTATCTATCATGGTTGACAATTTAGGTATATGGAGTATAACGCATTATAGGAATACTAGCGTGTGATGCCATATTTCTGTCGGTCAGTACAAGATTGTTGTTTTCAATGATGTACCAACGAGATGGGATTGGATTATCTCTAATAGCAGACAGTATTTGCTCATTTGTATAATCAATTGGAGCATATAATGTATTGGTGCAATAATTTATATATACGCTTGAGCCAGTCTTTGTTTGGAATAAATCATATACTGCTACGGTTGGGCTGACAGATGGGTATAATTGTTTGAAGCAATTGTCTATATCAGTATTGTGACTTCCTGTTATTGGCCATGTTGCAGCAGGAACATCATATTCTCCGATTTGCCAAAACATCATATTAGGTACTTCATTGAGCGCTTCTTCTTCTGTTACGTTGCTAATGAGGCGTGCGTACCACAAAGGCATGATTCCAAACTGTGACATATTGCTTCCGTATACAAAATTTTTAAACTGTCTGTTGAAATATAAACATGGCACATAGCCTCGTTTTGATATTGCTAAAGCAAATGCTTTAGCAATTGAATTTACCAATCCACTTTCCATTGTCGTATATGTGGTTTGTATGTTGTCTTCTATGTCAATACATAGAGGAAGTTTAACATTGTAAAATCCGCCTGCGTAATCAACGACATCAAGAAACATATTTGCTTGAGTTTCAACAGAAAAATTATCGGCGCTCGTGCCTGTTTGCAAGTTTCTTGCGGTTACAAGGTGATAAGCCCCGACTAATAAGCCTGCTTGTTTTGCAGCAATTGCGTTTTCTTTAAAATACTCTTTGAAGGCATTATCTTTTGCGATATCTTCTGGTGTTACTCCGGGATATCCGTGAGACGCCTTAATGATTGCGAAATCATATCCCTCGGCTTTAAGCTGATTCCAGTTAACATTCTGACCATGAGAAATATCAATACCTATTGCGTTCACAAGTGTGGTTTTCATAATTGAAATCCTTTCGTCTTTAAAATTATTTGTCACGGAACTGTTCTCTATGGTGGCTTCAATCTCTGTTCCTATGTGAGATTGAAGCTGAGACTGTGACTGCGGTTCAATCATTTTAGACGCCTCCTTTCAATTGAGCTTTCTTGTTTTCGTTTTCCTTATTCTAGTCATATTATAACATTTGTCATTCGGACAATGCAATATGTAAAATCACACATTGTGTATATAAAACACAAAAAAGTTCTGCTATTTTTTATCTTGATTTAGTTAGCATTTTGTGGTATAATAATATCATCGCCGCGTACGAAACACGTGGCTTTACTAACTTTTATCATATAAAACCACTGATAAAGCAATTGACTAATAAATCATCCGTGTATATGAAAGCTCACATACACGGATGATGTTGTTTTGTTTGAAATTATCAGCCCTTGACAACGTTTGCGGTGCAGGACATTGCGTGGCTGTTGAACTGAGTGGCCTTGCCCTTTTCTCTGCCGGGGAAGGGAAGAACCTTTTCCTCAAGCTCGGAGATGGAGTTGATCTTTCCGTTTGCATAGTCAAGCAGACGGCGGCGGCAGGATTCGGTACGCTGGATAAGACCGCCTATGCGGAGATCCTGAACGTCGAAGCCGTTTTCTTTGTTATCCATAAACCACTGCTTTTCAAATGCGGTATGGAATGCGCTGAGGCGCTTTGCAACCTCTTTATAGTCGTTTTCGGCGAGCTTGCGAAGGGCTTCAAGATCTTTTTTGTCATAAGCTTCGCGGGTGCGGACGCCAAGGTCATATTTGATGGCAAGAACGTCGCACAGCTTTGCCTGAGTGTCGAAGAGATATGCATACTTTCTTGACTTCTTGGCGATGGCGTGGAGCTTCTCTGCAAATTCGGCGTATTTAGCGGCGCCTTCGTCGTTTACGGTGTAATCGAGGAAGCCGTTGAAATAGTCTGAGAAGAGCATATATTTAGAGGGGTTCTGGAAATTGCCGTGAACGTCGATGTTGTTAGGCAGGTCGAGCGCCATAAAGTCTTCGAAATCGAGACCGAACATACGGCGGAACTTTGCCTTGATGAGCTCATCGTCTTCGTTGCCCTTGCCGTTTTCTGCGATATAGAACAGAGCGGGGAGCTGAGAGAAGTGTGAGCATTCGCCGCCGTCGTCGCCCCACATGGTGAAGATAGCGTTTCTGAGCTTGTTGCTGCGGCATGCAGCCATGGCGGGCTTCATGGATCTGATGGAGTCCTCGTTATGGGGAGTGACGCCGTTCCAGCACCAAATGCCGCCTGCAAACCAGATATCCTTGGAAAGCTGCATGTGGTTATAGATCATATCGTCATAGGACTTTTCGTCGAAGTGATAATAATCCCAATAAACGGGAATAACGCCTTCCGGAACAGCGGCTTTAACTTCCTCCGGAACTTGGCATTTTTCCATATAATAGCCGCCGTTGTTCATGGGACGGAAGAACATGTCGGACCACATAAGCATGGTGTAGTCATATTTCTTCGCGATCTCCTGAACTTTGAGCAGGTGACGCTTGATGCAGTCGTTTGCATGTTCATAGCCGTGGATGTCAAGGTGACGGCCGCGACCGAGCATGTGCGCTTCGTCCATACCGATGTGAATACGGCGGGAA
>CAZVSW010000087.1:4644-7680 GCA_964630005.1 uncultured Ruminococcus sp.
AAGCATTCGGAAAGAGTTGCAAACATATGGTCGATGAGCTCGTATGTACGGGGATCATCAGTGAGGAGGATATCCGCACAGTCAACGGGGAAAGTGTTCCATCTGATAGCGGCGTTGAGGTGGGCAAGAGTCTGAATGCAGGGGATCATCTCGATGCCGATAGATGCTGCATATTCGTCGATCTCCTTCATTTCGTTCTTGCTGTATCTGCCTCTCATATAGCCGAAATAGGGTTCGCCGTCCACTTCATATGTGTCCTCGGTATAAAGCATTACACAGTTATAACCCATCTTTTTAAGAAGCGGGAGAAATCTTTTCAGTCCTTCGACGCTCATGACAGCGTTACGCGACATATCGATCATGACGCCGAAGCTGTTGAATTTGAATTTAGCCATTGTTATCTCCAATCGGAATAAATAATGAAAACCGTCCGCAAGCGAGTGTAATCAAACATGCTGAACCTACGGTCTGAGTTTATAATAATTATAACATGGTTTGCCCGAATGTCAAGAAAAACCTTTTGAAATAGCCGCAAAATATCGCAAAATATTATCGGTTCGGGACGCCCGGCTAAAATAAAGAAAAAGACAGCCTCATTTTGAGGTTGTCTTTTTCGTGGTGACCCGTACGGGATTCGAACCCATGTTACCGCCGTGAAAGGGCGGTGTCTTAACCACTTGACCAACGGGCCATGTTGAGCGACGGCGGAATTGGTAGCGGAAGTGGGATTTGAACCTACGACCTGTCGGGTATGAACCGAATGCTCTGGCCAGCTGAGCTATTCCGCCATATCCTCGCCGCGCGTCTTGTGTATTATAGCATGGTCGGTTTGATTTGTCAAGGACTTTTTTCGATTTTTTTGAAATATTTTTTCGCCTCTTCGCCAGAATCCCGATTTCCGTTGCGGCAGAACGAAAATCGGGATCAAAGTGTGTGAAAATATTTTTTTGCTGTTAATATTTGTGCGATGCGCCTATTCCTTTTGGCGGCTTACTATAGAATAATAACTGTTAGCGGTTATTTTATAAGTGACCGTGTAAAAGATTGCGAACAATGCGAAGCTGCATAAAAACGTACAGATAAACAGCGGGGTATTGTTAAGCCCGAACGCCTGCAATATGAGCCATAGCATATGGAAAGCAAAGAACATATGGCAGCCTGCGGTCAGGAGCGGCAGGTAGAACACGGTTCTGACCTGGAAATTGACGCTCTTTCTGATGTCCCGTTTGCTCATGCCTACCTTTTGCATGATATCAAAGCGCGATTGATCCTCATATCCCTCGGAGATCTGCTTATAATGCATGATAAGGACAGCGGCGATGCAGAAGGCAAAGCTCAGGATCAGTCCGAGGAAGAACAGACCGCCGTACTGCGCATAGATCGAAGCTCTGTCCAGAACTGCGCTCCTGATGCTGTAACCGCGTATAATGCTGCTTTCCTCTTCGTGCAGCTTTATTAAAGCTGATCTGAAGCTGTCGATAACGGCGCTTGTTGCCGAATCGCTTATGTTGGTATCAAACATGTATCTGTAATTCACATCAGCGAACGGATAATTCCCGTCATCTTTGAATTGCAATACCTCTTTGATTGCCGCTTCATCGTTCCGCGTGATTACATAAATCGATGCTGCAAAATTACTTCCGATGTCTACCGGCTCGACGATGGCTTTTACGGAAAGCTCTGCTTTCTGATCGCCGCAGATAAACTCCAGCTTATCTCCGACGGTGTGGTGTCCTTGCTCCGGAATATATACCAAAGCTTCACCGGGGCGCAGCATTTCTGCCTTGCCGGTCGTCTTGTTGTAAAAATCAAGCGGATAGAAGCAGACCGAGTCGCTGTAGTAATATTGGCTGTCCGAGATCAAAACTCCGTTTTCGAGACTGCCGGGAAGCCTTATCGAAACATAATTCTGCAAATTCTTCGGAGAAAGTGACCGTTCGTTTAAATCATCGGCGAATTTATCGTTTAATGTGTGAACGATTTTATCGTCGAATCCTGTGTCGGTAAAGATCGAAACCGATACTTCTACGTCGTGATTATATTCATTTGCAATTTGATCCTCGATACCGAGATATAGGCTGGTCGTCGAAGATACGGTCACAAGCACCATTGAAGCGAGGATGCATATGGATGCAAGACCTGCGCCGTTGCGCTTCATGCGGTAGGACATTGACGAAACCGAAATGAAATGCGACGGCTTGTAATAAAACCGCTTGCTTTTTTGAAGCGCTTTGCAGAGGGTAACCGAGCCTGTTATGAAGAGAAGATACGTTGCCACGATTACCATAATTACCGCAAGGAAAAAGTACAGCATTGCGTCAAACGGGTCGTCGATCGTTATGGCGATGTAATATGCGCCCGCCATAAGTGCGATGCCCACGAGCGCCATAAGCGGATTTGCCTTTGGAGACTTTTCCCCCACACTTTCGCTCTTCATAAGCTCAAGCGGGCTTGAAAAGCTTAGCTGGCGCAGAGAATTCAAGTATATAAGCAGATGTATCACCGCGAAGGAGATAAGCGTAAAAACCAACGAATCTTCCGAGATGACGACTGTATAAGTGACCGTGCTGTGCACGATACGTATCAGACCGAGCTCTGCGAGCTTGGACAGCGCCACGCCCGAAAAAAGCCCCAAAAGCTGAGTCAGAAGATATATCATCAGCGACTCGCGGAGCATGATCTTGTTGATGCTCCGCTTGCCCATGCCCAGCACGTTGTAAAGACCGAATTCGCGCTTTCTGCGCCTTATGAGGAATGAATTTGTATAGAATAGGAATATGCCCGAAAACAGTACCATCACAAACATTCCGAACCCGAGAACTTGCGTCAGCGTTCGTCCGCCGCCCATTGAGTGCAGTGTCTCGGAGCTTTGCAGAAAGGATATGATGTATACGATCGCTGTCATTCCAGAACCGGCGAGAATATACGGAATGTACAGCTTGCGGTTGTTTTTAATGCCGGTCGCGGCAAGCTTGCTGTAAAAATTCTTCATGGCTCAGTCACCCGATTGAACAACGGTCAATGTGTCGGATATTT
>CAZVSW010000088.1:0-7606 GCA_964630005.1 uncultured Ruminococcus sp.
AGGAAGTTCCATGCTCCCAAATGTCGCGCGCTACCAACTGCGCCACACCCCGATATGTGATAAATATATAAAACGCTATTTGGATAGCACTAAATTCAGGAAGTGCTATAGTTAAATGCAAAAAGTGATATAGTAAAATCCGAGAAGCACCATGGCTACGAAAAGCACTATGGCCAAATCCGAGAAGTGATATATGAGTACGATATCAGAAATATATGAAGTGCGACATCAGAAAGTATTACATATATAAATCAAAACACATGATACAAATCAGGTGTTGCAAGACGGTGCTTGCGAATCGTACCTTTGTATATATTAACACATCAAGCGGAAAAAAGCAATACCGAAATAACATTTTTTTGACGTAGGGGAAAACACTGAAATTTTCCCCTAACACCATTTTTCCCTCCGAAGTTTGAAGAAAGTAAGGCTTTGTCATTGTGCGATATTCTTTCGCCACGTACTTCTAAAATCACTTGTCAAAGCCTATGCGTGTTTGTATCTTGTCTCATGATCTCGTTTATATTCGGAAGGCAAGAGGGAATGAGGGAATCCGGGTGACTCCCCATTTTTATACAATCAGATCGTTAACTACGGGCAAATGCTCATATCATAACGGTCGGGTTGCGAAAAATCGATCGTATTGTGCCTATTCGAAACATTCTGCGTAATCAGAATCCGCCTTTATGCGTTCCATTAATTCTTCGGGAAGTACTTCTGTCCATCCTTTCCAAAATGTTGATGGGACTGACGGAAAATCATCGCTTGGGAATGTTACCTTTGCTACAAGCGGCGATGTATATCTATATTCACCGTTGCCGCATATGGAATTATAAAGTTTGTTATGCTCAAATCCTTTTTTGAAATTTTCATACGCCTGGTCTGTGTTCTTCTTAAATCTGTCTTCATACACCGCTGCGTGCAGATAAAGCTCTCTTAGATGAGAGTGTGCGATCCCGCATCTTCCGTCGCTGAAAACTGCCTCATACAAGTGCGCAAGATGTACAAACAGTTTGATTCCTTCGGATTTTGTGCATAGCGAAATTTTGGTATATACGGAGTTGCAAAGAACGTTTTTTAATTCGTTCAAAAGGGAAATAATGGCTTCCCCCTGATATTTGTCACGTTCTTCTGCTTCGGTTGCTTTAGGCATAAGCGTTTCGCGGCAGGTAATGATCGAGTTTTGCTTCAACGCCAAAGCCTTTGCCTTGTCGGTATATCCCATTTTCGCGTATACCGTTACCAGCATCATAGTGATGACGTCACGGTCTTGGGGAGAGATGTCCATAGTCAAGGCTTTTTCGAAGACACGAACTTCTTCCTGCCAATAAACGTTTCCCGAATTATATTCCGTGTCCTCGTGAGCATAGTCGGAATCGTCTGTGGTATAGCTTCTTGCGCCGTATTTTTTCCATCCGTGCAAACTCAGTGCATATCCAAGATCGATCAGCACCCGTGGTTCTGAAGGGAATTCTTCGGCTGCCGCACGGAGCATTTCAACACATTCCGTCATGTCGTCTTGCTCATTGATTGCCGCTTCGGCTTTGGATAATATAGCGTTTAATTTCGCCTGTCTGTCGTTACTATATCCGAAAAGCTCATCAATACTGATGTTGAAATAATTAGCAATAGCGGGTATCAGCTCCATGTCGGGATAACCGCCGTTTGCTTCCCAGCGCGAGATCGCTTGCGGGCTGACTCCCAGCGCGTTTGCCAGATCTTCTTGTTTTCTGCCATCGCGTCCGCGCAGTTGTCTTATCTTTTCTCCTATTTTAATGTTCATATTCTTACCTCCAGTTATTGATATCACCGGTGTTGTCATATTTTATCATACAGGAGAGGAAGAATCAATTATCAATTTGTTGTTTGGCGGTCAAGTAATACTTGTTTTGCGAAGACGAAAGGGGGAAATGGCTATGTGATGCGGTTTTAATCTTATCGGAGAGCTTCGTAGAATGAATAATCGACTATGCCGTTTATACTATCGAGTGCGCCGCGCTGCAATTCTTTGATCATCAGGCAATCGGGACTTGGCATGTGGATATTCACGCCGGCGTATATCCCGAATCTATAGCTTGATTGAAAGCCGCGCGGGTTATATACCTTCGGGTTGCCTTCGACGAGTATGGCTTTGAAGCCCATTTCTTTTGCCTTTTCAAAGCCGTATTCCAGCAGATCTTTTGAAATATGTTGTCTGTGAAACTCTGTTTTTACGGCAACCGGTGTCAGGATGAGCAGCTCATTTTCGTATCTGCCTTCAATATGAAAGCGTGAAAACATTGCGTAACCGATAACTTCGTCACGCTCGTTGACCATAATCAGCTCAAGCTCCGGTATATAATATTTTTTTGACCTGATCTCTTCGACGAGCCCTCGTACGGTTTTTCCTTCGTCGGGGCAATATGCCTTTGCAAAGACTTCCTCGATCAATTCGAGCGAGGGGATAAGATATTTTTCTTCTGTATGTTTAATGATGCGTTCCAATTTTTTACCTCAAAGTTCAGACAAATTATTGCTCACCATATGAAATTTGCCTTTGCCGCCTCGCCGTTATCGATAAGTATATCCTGCGCAGTCATTGATCGGTTTTGAACCGTAACAAAATACGCCCAGTCGGCGATCTCTTCGGTGGTTGCCCACTTTGGGATGAGTGTTTCATTCATCACCGCCTGCCAAAGGACCGGATCGTCGATAATATGCTTGTTGAGATCGGTGAGGACGCCTCCGGGGGAGAGGCTGTTTGAAGTCGCGCCGTACTTCGCTATGCGAAGCGCAGTGCTTTTCATATACGCTACCATTCCGCCCTTGCTGGCGACGTATTCGGGGAATTCCGCGCCCGTCTGTGCGCTGGCGGAGGCGATAAACAGAATGCTCGTGATGTGTTCCTGAAATCCGTATTTTTCGGTGATACGGATAGTGCCTTTCAGATTGATATCTATGTCTTTGCCCGAATTCTGAACACCGGCGTTATTTATCAGAATATTTATCGGCGGAAGCTCAGGCAGATCGCCGTACAGTATATCCTCTTCAAAATGTATGTATGATTCGCTGTGGATAGACGACGGCAATTTATCGACGCCGTAGACCGTATGTCCGCAGCTCAAGAATTTTTCGGCGATAGACTTGCCTATGCCGTTGCTTGTTCCGGTGATGAGTACGTTCATTCTGATTGCTCCTTGATATATTCAAAGTATTCTTTGCCTACGTTTTCTTTCTGCCACCTTTTGCAGACCGAAAATCCGATAGGGGAGAAGAACATTTCACAGATCAGCTCGACGATCATGCCCGTGACAGAGCAGGTAACGCATTGCAGCATGGTCCAGCCGAAGAAAAAGTGGCTCACGATCAGGGAAAAGACGAGATTGTCGGCGAACTGTCCGATAGCTGTGGAAATATATGTACGCAGGGCATATGCGCCAAAACCGGTCGAGCCTTTTTTTGTCAGTCTGCCGATGAAGCTGTTTAAAAAGTTGTTTATCGCCGAGGAAAGAATGAACGCGATCGTGCTTCCGAAAAGTACGTACCATGTGCCTGCGAAGGTGTTGTCGAGCGCGGTGTTAATGATATCTGCGCCGCTTTCAACGTATGATTCGCCCCATGTGCCCGGGAGATTTCCAGCTATGAAGAAAACCGTGCAGGTGAGAAGATTTATTGCCGCCGCAAAGACCGAGATCTCGGTGGCGGCTTTCGGACCGAAATGCTTGGTAATGACGTCCATGGACAAAAAAGCGACCCATGAAACGATGATACCGCAGTCGAGTGCCAGCCAGTCGAACGGCAGGTTGATGCTCTTGTTTGCAAGCAGGTTCATTGCAATGACTGAAATTGCAAAAAGGGTAATGACCGTCGACGGTACGCTTCTGAGAAGTATCCTGATTTCGTGAGTCTTTTGTCTTATTCTTTGTGACATGTTGAGATATCTCCTTGTTTTTTATTTATAAGATGGTTAGGCAAGAAACATCTTAGATTGGTATTTTACTGTTGGAGATTATAAACCAAGAGCAAACAAATGTCAAGCATATGAAGCGTGTTTTTTTGATCTTGAGAGGCGAAATATTTCTCAAAGCGAAGACAAACTACGTTTTTCTCCCCGAACCCCTCTTTCTCTTACAGATTATTTTGTCTTCGGTCTGTATTTCTGTTTTTTGCTTTCGATACGTTTACGTCCACGGACGCAAAAACGCCTATTGACAAACACGTGAAAGTATGCTACACTTCTATCATGAATTTATTTTCATTTGTGCGTTGAGGTATATTATGCGCTATCTGAGCGAAGAAACTATGCAGAGGATCATGGGCTTTGTTGACGAATATTATAACGAAAACAGCTACTCGCCTACCATTGCAGAGATATCAAAGAGCTTGTCTTTGGCGGTGGGAACGGTGCACAAATATCTGCACCGCATGACTGAGATGGATAAGCTGTATTTCGACGGGAGGCACATCATCACGCCGTATATCGAGGAGTTGCAGGGCGGTTTCCGCGCGCCTGTCAGCGGAGAGGTTGCCTGCGGCTCCCCTATCTATGCCGAGGAGCAGCACGACGAAACATTTCCTATCCCGACCGATTATATCGGCAAAGGCGAATACTTCTGGCTTCGCGCGAAGGGCGACTCTATGATAAACGCAGGAATCGATAGCGGCGATCTGGTTTTGATCCGTAAGCAGAACACCGCCAATGAGGGAGATATTGTAGTTGCATTGATCGAGGATTCCGCAACACTGAAAACCTATACCCTTGACCGCAAAAATCGTAAGGTCGTGCTGATTGCCGGGAACGATGATAAGGAAAACTATCCGAATCAGATCTATGATAATATCATCATTCAAGGCGTGGCAAAGCACGTATTGAAGAAACTGTGAGGAATTTTATGATTATTACAGATAGCATCATAAAAAACATATTGAAAAACGTGTACTTCATTTGGGGATGCGGTAAAACAACAATTGCCAATCGTTTAAAAGAACAGTATGGTCTTTATATTTACAGTACCGACGAAAGCCGTGATCGGCAAATGGAGTTAGCCAATCCCGTTGATCAACCCTATATGTGCCGTGATTTTCAAAAAGAATACGGTGTGAAGAGTTTTTGGGCATTGCCCCGCGAAGTTATTGCAGAGCGTGAAAAACATTTTGTTGAGGAAATGACGCCGATGATGATAGCCGAATTGATACAGCTTTCAGCTTTGCATGAAGTCATTATTTGCGAGGGAGATATTGATTATCGTGCTGTTGCTCCGATTGCGACACACGCCGTTCATCTTTGCAATCAAAGTACCTCTTTTGACTGGTTCAACCGTCCAGATCATGAAGATATACGCATTACTGTCGGTAACAGAACGGATTTGAGTGAAGAAGAAAAGCAGCTTATTATAGATAATGCTTATAAAAGCGTTGCGACAAACGAGAAAACTGTTCCGGAGTGGGTGGCTGAACTCGGAATCAAAAATATTGTGTGGAACGATCATACAAGCATCGACACTACGGCAGCAGAAGTTGCAGCATATTTTGAATTTGACATGTAGGAAAACAATGACTATCGAAGAGCTTAAAATACGTCAACTTACAAATCAACATCTTATCACCCCTTCGGACAAAATGACAGTCGTACGCGACCTCTGCGGTGTTCAGGCGCAGTTTATGCCAAATGCTCTGCACTCGCTAAAGATTCGTTGCAATGATTATAACGAAGAAACCGTTGCCGACGGTCTTGTGAAGAATTGGACTGTTCGCGGTACGGTTCACGTGTTTGCGGAGAGCGATCTGCCGCTATTCATCCGTTGCAACAACGGAGAGTCATATCATAAAAATGAGTGGAACGGCTATACCTTTTGGAATCAGCGCGACAAGTGGGCGCTGACTCCCGAAAGGCAAAAATACTTTTCATCAATAATTATTTCGGCAGTTGCCGAAAGAGCTTATACGCGCGACGAGCTCAAAGAGCTTTGCCGGTCGTATGGTATGGACGAGGCAGAAGAATCCTCTATGTTTGATTCGTGGGGCGGCGGTATTCGCGAGCTGTGCGAACGGGGATTTATGAATTACGCGGTACAGGAGAAAAAGGCGTATATTGCTTCGCCCGGGTTCAAGCCTATTCCGGATGAAGAAGCGAAGCTTGAGATAGCTCGCAGATATTTTACCAATATCGCACCTGCTACGATACACGACGCAATGTATTATACGGGAGCAAAACAGTCCGAGGTCAAAAACTGGCTCAAACAATTGCCCGTTGAGTCGTTTGATTGTAGCGGGAGAACATATTATTACATTCCGAACGGGAAAACGTATGATAAAGAAATTCCGCCTTGTATTTTTCTCGCAGGCTTTGACCAGCTCATGCTCGGTTATCAGAAAAAAGAAAGTATCTATCTCCCTGACGATCATTTGAGGAGCATATTCAATCTTGCGGGAATCGTAATGCCGGCTATTCTTTTGAACGGCAAAGTGGTCGGCAAATGGAAGAAGAAAAACAGCCGGCTGACTGTTACGCTGTTTGAAAAGGTCAGCAGTAAAGACCAAAAAATTATCAGCGGGAACGCGGAAAATCTTTGGAACGATGTTTCGGAGATCGCGTTTGAATAAATAACAAAGAAAAATATCCAAATAATCAAGGAATAAAGTTTATGACGAGATTATCAAAAACACAGTTGAATAAAATGGACGAATGGATGCATTTCAACGCCCGTCCTTATGATCTTGCAAAGTGGAATTATCTTTTTGGCGGCGGCAGTAAGCAGGCAATCGTCGATGAAATGCTGAAATATCAGAATTCCGACGGCGGTATGGGAAACGGTTTTGAATCGGACATGCTTTGTCCTTTGTCTGCCGCTATTCCCACGGCAGAAGCTATCTTCCAGGCCTATGAATACGGTCTTGATTGCAATTCCGATTGGATGAAGCGTATTCTTGCCTATCTTGAAAATACCGTGAAGGATATCCCGAAGTATTGGGAAGATTGTCCCAAAGAATCGATGGACTATCCTCACGCCCCATGGTGGGATTATGAACCTTGCGCTGCATTCAGTCCCAATCCATGCGCCGTGATCGCATCGTCGTTTGTTCGCTACGGTACGGAGAGGCAGACGGAGCTTGGTTATAAGATAGCGGACGATTGCTTGAAACTCCTTCTTGGAGACGGTTTCTGCGGAGATCATGATACGCTCAATATTAAAACCCTGGTGGAACAGCTTATTGCCATGAATTCGCCGCTTGTTACAGATGAGGTTATGGCGGCTATGCGAAGAAGGATTCTTGAAAACACCTGCTTCGATGCAAGCAAATACAACGAATACTATTTTACGCCGCTTGATTATGTGTCCTCGCCCGACTCTGTGTGGTATGATACCGTGAAGCACGGCATCGATCAGACATTTGACTTCTGGTTTGATAATATAAACGGAGAAGGAGTATGGACTCCCAACTTCTCTTGGGGAATCGACAGCGACACAGCACGGCAGGTCACAAAAAATTGGACGGGGTATATTATCGTTAAGAGAGCAAAAATTCTGCTTAACTTTGGCAGAATAGAAATATAGGAACGACACAGGCTCTTCTTATTGCCGCCCGCGGCTCAGATCAAAAATAAGCAGGGAAGATGTGAGGAATA
>CAZVSW010000089.1:0-7597 GCA_964630005.1 uncultured Ruminococcus sp.
CCGTCGGGGACGGGCACTTTTTGTGGAGCGGCGATAAGCGCGAGGAGGAAAGGGGTCTTATAGGGGAAAACGTAGTTTGCCCCTATAGGCGGAGCGCAAGCGACGCCCCGAAAGGGGGCTAACGGGGGAAAACGGACGCGCTTTTGCTGAAGCTTGTTTTTTTATTTCAAGCCGTCGCGCGTCTGTTGTCCCCCGTCCCAAATCACTGAACGCTCATCCAGCATCCCTCTGCGCCGATACCGTCTTCCGGCGGCGTGAGAATTCCTTTTTCGATAAGCGCATCAATGAGCGCATCGAGAACCGGCATGTCTGCAAGACGATTTGCAAATCTCCATTCTCCAAGCAGATATTCCGGCACCTCTTTCTTGATCAGAGCCGCGATCTTTTCCGCAACGATCCCGGCGTCTTTTTCAAAAAATCCGTTTTTAAGACCGTTGTTTATCTCAAAGAGTCTGTCGGAATCCTTTGCCGAGTTGACGAG
This sequence comes from uncultured Ruminococcus sp., assembly GCA_964630005.1. Lineage (GTDB taxonomy): Bacteria > Bacillota > Clostridia > Oscillospirales > CAG-382 > UBA1206. The sequence goes on from CAZVSW010000089.1 coordinate 482, forward strand.
TATCTTTGTATAGAGCATATCGCCGTCGCGGTAAAGAAAACCGCACTCGATCGCTTTTGCCGCATGTTCCTTGTCAACTTCAGACAGACCAGACATATCCAATCCGTCGATAGCACTGATCGTCAGCTGAAGCAACGGATCGTTCGCAACGTTGTGACCGCAACCGAAATGTTTCTTAATACGGATGCCGTATATGTTATCCAATTTGACAAAGGAAAAGCCGCATATACTTCCCGCGCTTACAGCATCCCAACCGCCGCTGTACTGCTTTCCGTTATCAACATATCCGAACACGCTGAAAGGACGGTCAGGCTTTTTATACTCCGCAAAATACTTTTCTGCAAGAATGCTCTCAACATTCCTCGAGAAAGCGTTAGAGATATTAGTTATCTGCTGCCAGAGTATAAGGTTCAGGTCAACTTTTTTATTGAGATACGGGAACGAAAGGTACTCATCTTTATGCTCTTCAATGTAATCGGCAATAACTTCGCAGATCTTCGGAAGATGCTCTGTGTACGCGGCGTTTGCTTTTTCGATCACATCTTTGTCAAACAAAACAAAGTTGATGGTATATTTGCCGTTTTCAGTTTTGCGGAGTAAGCCGTATTCGCCGTTTGCGCCTTTTCTCAGGATCTCAAGTTCTTCTTCGACATAAACTGTAGGCACGTTCAGTTCTTCCGCGATCTCAGATGCGCTCATCGGCTTTTTACGGCAGAGCCATACAACGTGTTTGGATAACATTCTGTCGCAAACGGCACGCGGGTCGCCCCAACCGGGGCTGCCCGTTCCCCAAATAACATAATCAAGTTTTTCAAGTGTCAAAGGTCTGTTATAATTTTTTTCCATTTCTTCTACCTCGCTTTTGATCTTTTGCCTGGCTGAAAACAATCTTTGACGTACGTTGGATTCGCCGATGCCTTGCTTCCTTGCTATCTCTGAAGTGGATAAACCGTCTATGTAGTACATGATCATCACTTCGCGGTAGACTTTGGTGAGAAACGCGATGCGTTTGTAGATAGCGTCTAACATCTCGTCAGTGCCGTCGTCCTGCTCCTCATCTGCAACGAATTGCAGCACCTCGTCGGCGTCACCGTCATAGAATGCGTCTGTGTGCTTTCTTCTTTTGTCAGAAAAATCAGCATACACATTCCGGGCGACTCTCCAGATGAACGCATGTATGTTTGCGATCTCTCCGTCCGTGTGAGCCGCCTTGACTAAGGCGAAGATTATGTCCGAACATAGTTCTTCGGCTTCATAGCTGTCACTCGTCCGCGCATAGCAAAATCCAAATAGCTTTTCAAGCAGTTCCGAGTCAAATTGTTTCATCAGTTCTTGTTTTTTCATGGTTTTCTCCAAGCGATTGATCAATGCTTTCATCCATATAGTCTGCGGGAATGCCCATTTGTTAGGTCGAAGTGAAAATATTTTATCATACTTTTTTCAAATAAACAAGCTTGGCAAAGTGCAAGAAAATTTTTTTCGATTTTTTTCGAAAACCCCTTGACAAAAAGAAAATAATGAGTATAATATAGCATGTTGTCTGTGAGATGCGCTTGACGCAACTCCGGCAGCAAAAATACTGGTATGCGGCTGTGGCGGAACTGGCAGACGCGCACGTTTGAGGGGCGTGTGGGCAACCGTATGGGTTCAAGTCCCATCAGCCGCACCAGCAAAAAAGAAACTCGTCATCGACGGGTTTCTTTTTTTCTGTAATTTGCCTTTTGGGCAAGAAAAGTAGTTTAGCAGGGGCAAGCCCTGCTTTTTTCTACTCAGAAAGCCGCTTTTGGATTTCTCCGCGAATTGATGCGACAAAGCTGTTTTCCGTTTCGTCTGCAAAAAGTATGTCGAGGATCTCTTCCGCTTTTTTCAGGTATGCGGGATCGTTTTCGGTTTCGCAGAGGGCGGTCATATGGTGGGCGACCGTCCATGCAAGCGGGGTCAGAGCTTCTTTTGCAACCTTATGCTTCTCTTCGCCCTGAAGAAAATATAAAAGAGCGTTTTCACGCGTTTTATATAGGTTTGGAAGCTTCTTTGCCTGTTCCAACGCCTTGTCATATTCACCGATCTTACGATATGCAAAGCATATGTTATAAAGCGTTGCACTGCGCACTTCGGAATCCTCTCCATATCGGAGAATCTGTTCCTGAATGGCTATGGATTCTTTTAAATACCTCAGTTTTTCTTCCTCTGTTCCGTCCAATTTTTCAAGCGATGTAGATAGTTGAACCAGCAAAAGTGCGTCGTTCGGGAAAGTCTTCAGCGACTGACGCATCAGTGCGGCGTTTTCGCTGTGCAATCCCCTTTTATTGTTTTCTTTCCATATTCTATTGATCTCGTTATACTGCTCTTCTTTTGCAATCTCGCTCATGCCGAGCAATTCGTCAACACTTATTCCGAAATAGTTTGACAGCGTCGGCAGCATTTCTATATCGGGATATCCCTCTCCGCGCTCCCACTTGCTTACGGATTGAAACGATATTCCGAGGTGAGCCGCAACTTCCTCCTGAGTTAGATCGCGTTCGCGGCGCAGTTTTTTTATGTTTTCGCCGATTAAAAGATTCATGATGATCTCCTTTTATTTTATATTTCAGAAGCTTCTGCCTTATATTATATTTACACCATCCGTCGACTTCAATAACCGCATCGGCGACTTATTTCTACGAATCGTAGAATATTTCTACTTTATCGCTATTATAAACAACAAGCCGGAGTGAGTGTTTTTGTTTCTGTTAACGACTAAAAAAACAGAAGAACCACAAGAAAGGATTTTAAGGTTTATGAAGAAAACACTGATACTCATTTTATCCGCGCTTATGCTGATCACGGCATTTTGCTCCTGCGCACACAACGATCCTACCGATCAAAGCTCAGGCACGCAGAGCATTGACCCGCAAAAACGCTCGATCAACGACATGGGGATCGTCGAGGTGCTTTCCCTTGTGCGTAAAGAGACCGGAATCACGTACGGATACATGGAGATCACAAGCGAAACGTGCGCTTCGTACTTCGGCAAGGGTTTCGAATTCAAGGAAGCGCTGTTTTGCGAGCCCGAAATGGGCTTCGGCTTTTCACTTTGTATCGCCCGTGTCGACAGCGGCAAGGTCAGTGAAACGGCCGCCATTGTTGAAAAAAACGCCGACACTATGAAGTGGGTCTGCACAGGCGCTCAGACCAAAAAGGTGGCGACAAACGGTGAATACGTACTGCTTATCATGTCAAAGACAGAAGAATGCGAAAAGGTAGTCGAAGCCTTTGAAGCAATCGGCAAATAAAAAAACGCAATCCGGCTCTTGACATCGCGATGTTTTTTTGGTATAATACCGCTTGTCGAACAGCCCAAAGAGCGTAGAATCACGACGATTCTACGCTCTTCTTTTTGTTCTTCGCAGTTTTCAGGTAGCTTTTCTCTAATAAAGACTCCTCAAAAAATATTTCGGAGGACTTATGAATCAGTCAGAAACAAGCCAATTTTTAGGTACAGAAAAAATCTCAAAGCTGATGCTCAGATTTTCCATACCATGCGTGCTGTCGCTCTTGGTCAGCGCGCTTTACAACATTGTCGATCAGATCTTCATCGGCAACAGTGAGCTCAGCACCCTCGGAAACGCCGCCACAGGCGTAGTGTTCCCGATCTTTATCATTGCGCAGGCGTTTGCATGGTGCTTCGGGGACGGCTGTGCCGCATATCTGAACATATGTCAGGGCAGGCGCGACGCCACATCCGCGCCCCGCGCCATCGGCACGGGAATCGTTGCGACCATCGTATCAAGCGCTGTGCTCATGTTGGTGTTCTTTCCGCTCAAGACACAGCTGCTGACGCTGTTCGGGGCGTCGGAAAACACCGTCGGCATGGCAGTCGAATACTTCAACATAATTCTGGCGTTTTTCCCGATATATATGCTGTCAAACATGATGAACGCCGTTATCCGCGCAGACGGAAGCCCTGCCTGGTCGATGTTTTCGATGCTGCTCGGCGCGATCATCAACATCATATTAGACCCGATCTGCATCTTTGTGCTTCACTGGGGCATGACAGGCGCCGCGCTCGCAACAGTTATCGGTCAGTGCGCCTCGTTTGCCGTCAGCCTGGTCTGCTTTTTCCGCACCAAGACCTTCAGGCTGACAAAAAAGAGCTTCATCCCCGACCTCAAAGCGTTTGCAGGCGCTCTTAAGCTTGGAGCGTCCTCTTTCATCACGCAGATGACGATCGTCATAATCTCGCTCGTCTGCAACATCATGCTTGCAAAATACGGCTCAATGTCGCAGTACGGCATAGACATACCCATCGCGGTGATCGGCATCGAAAGCAAGGTGTTCACCGTAGTGATCAATCTTGTGGTCGGCATCGTGCTCGGCTGTCAGCCCATTATCAGCTACAATATGGGTGCGGGCAACTTCGGCAGGGTGAAAACCCTTTACAGATCCATCCTGACCTGCACGCTCGTGATCGGCATTGCGTCTACGCTTTTGTTTGAGCTCGCGCCGAGGGCGGTAATAGGCATTTTCGGCGACCCGACAAACATACCCAACCCCGAAGATTATTGGCTCTTTGCCGAAAAGGTCTTCAGAATCTTCCTTGCGCTCGTCACCTTCACCTGCACGATCAAAATGAGCTCGATATTCTTTCAGGCTGTCGGCAAGCCGGCGCAGGCCGTCGTCTCGTCGATGATAAGGGATATCGTATGCTTCATTCCGCTAATCATCGTCCTGCCCATCTGCTTCGGAATCGAAGGAATTCTGTTTGCCGCTCCGATTGCGGATCTTATCGCAATGATAATCACGGCGATACTCACAATACAGTTTTTCAAAGCGCGGTGCAACATCACTATGTGATACGCCCTCGTACGGATCGTTATATATCGTGTTTTCTATTGCTCAACTATATATTCGTCCTCGGTAGGCCGAAGCTCATACAAAGTATATTCGCCGGCATTTTTCATTTCTTTAAAGGTACAGCCGTTCGCTTTTGCCAGTCTGCCGCGCACTGCCGCAAACAGCCGCTCGTCCGGCTTTATACGCCGTCCAGTGATCCTGCCGTCCACAAGCCGCCATTCGCTTTGCATCACGACCGACGCGTCAGAGCCGCATATGGCCGACGGCATCAGCTTTGTGAAATAAAGCACTTTTGACGAGCGCGGTTCGACAGTAACTGTAAAGTCACCGCCATCGTGAACGCAAAATTCCTCAGACCAAAACTCCCAAACAAGCGAGCTATCATTCTTCACCGTCATTTTTCGCGGTGCATCGCCCCAGTTTATAAGCGCAACAGTGCGCGTGTCTCCGCGATATCCGAAGTCGAGCACTCCGGGTATATACGAATCCATGAGGTCAAGCGGAAGCGCCGCCTCCTGATTCAGCGGAAACAGCTTGGATATGAGCTTAAGCTGACGGTCGCTGAGGTTTGGCAGCTTGTCCGAAAGCATCAAAATGCCTCCCGACGCGGCCATAGCGGTCACATATGTCTGTATCTCGCTATCGGTACGGGTACAAAGACGCCAGCACTCGCTGTCCTCGTTTTCCTTCTTGCGGATTATAAGGCAGTCGGCGTCGTTCAGGAAATAGTTGCGGTGGTAATAATAGCGTTTCAACACCGAATTGAAAACAACAAGGAGCGACTCCCATCTTTCAAAAACGTCTCCGGAAACGCGCATACCGTCCACAAGCCCGCAGGCTCCACCGAGCGGCGCCGTACATGCGAGCAGGAATGTGTCGTCTGTGACGTTTTCGCGGAAGGTGCGAAGACCTATGCGGTAATTTTCAAGCGCAGTGGCGCTCGGGTCGTGATGAATGCCGGGGGCTATCGTTCCGGTTATGATATCCATCTTGATGTATCTGAAGCCCCAGTCAAACGAAATGCGGCGGAACACCTGCGCCATATATTCGCGCGCCTGAGGATTTGTATAGTCGATCGAGAGTCTGTTCCAGGCGCTTCCGTCGGGGTGTTTTACAAACCAATCGGGGTGCTCCGCAAAAATACTGGACTTTGGGTCACAGCCGAACGGCGCGAGCCATATTCCGGGAAGATAACCCCTGCCCTTGATCTCATCCGCAATAAGCTTCATATCGCCGAATTTTTCGTTTGGCATCCAGCTTCCCCAGCAGTCGTACCAGCCGTCGTCTATCTGAATATATTCGACCGGAAGCCCTTCGCGGTGCTCGTCAAGCGTTTTCATGTTCTGTCTGAGCGTATCGGGCGTGATTCTTGAACCGTAATAATACCATGTGCAAAATCCGCTCGGATTCTTCCGCACAGAGCGCTTTGCACCGGCCGCCGCGGCAACGATCTTTGCAAACCCGTCAAGACCGCTCACGCAGTCACTGAAAGGCGAAAACCAGAACCATTCCGAAGCTACGCTCTGACCGGGCGCGATCACATGCCATTCGGTGTTTACGTGGGCGGTAATAAAGCCCTCACGGCTGAGCTTTACGCCCGAAAAATATTTTTCATACGTAGCCGCACCGAAAACGAACGCATCGCCCTCCGCAGTATCAAAAGCGGTGTTTTCCGCGCTGTCATAGACCGCGTTATAAACGGTGCGCACCGTATCGATAAGCGACTGCATCTCGCAGACGCTGTTGCCGTTTGCGCCGTGATAGCGGTTTATTACGGCGCGCTCGATCGTGCGCGAAAGCACCCCCGCAAAGCAGGTAAACTCGCACGGCTTTTCAATAGCCGTACCGCCGTCGTTTGTAAACACAGAGCGGACAAAAAAGCCGCCGCCGTGAGAAACAAGCTCAAGCGCCATGTTGCCGCATTCGGCTGTATTGCCGCCGCATGTCCACTTGCCGCTTCGCGGAAGCGTCAGCACGTTGTAATCATTGCCGCTGTATTTGAGATATCCGGTAATATCCGATATCAGCACCTCGCCGCCGCAGGTTATGCAAAGCGAGTCATGTATTATTTCAAAAGCGTATTTTATTTCCATAAGCTCCACCTGATAAAATCATTATTTTAGAACATTATAAGCGATACGACGCAGAAAATCAATAGCCGCATAAAACAAAAGCGCCCGAAAGCCTTGATTTACAAGACCTTCGGGCGATAATTATTTTCGTTTTATAAACACATCCTGCCGATTTTCATAATGACTTTTTCTTTGTTACAGGTATCCATAC
>CAZVSW010000090.1:0-7567 GCA_964630005.1 uncultured Ruminococcus sp.
ATATCGCCGCTGACATAAAGTTTCAGGCTCTTGAGCGCATAGAAGAGTCCTCTGTGAGGACAGCCTGCGCAAAGTACCGGCGGACGCGGCGGAAGCTCGCAATCGACCGAAAGGTAATCGTTCGAAGCGCCTTTTAGCGCTTTTCTGACGACCGACTGAGAAAATTCTCCGCAAAGCGAGAAGAGGCTCTTGCCTTCGCAGGAAATGCCGTTTTTAAGGCAGTGCGTTTCGATGATATCGTCGAGCTCCTCAATGACGATGAGGCGCTTTACATTTGAGGAAAATTCTTTGATGAGCTTGACGGGGAGCGGATTCACCATGCCGAGCTTAAGATAGCTTGCATCGCTTCCCATAGCTTCTTTTGCGTAATTATAAGCCGTTCCGGCGCAAATGATGCCTATCTCATCGGAATTATATTCAATGGTATTGATAACGCCGGCTGTTTCGGCGTATTCTCTGAGCTTTTCGGTGCGCTCTTCGACGAAAGCATGACGCACGCGAGCCATAGCGGGCATCATGACGTTTTTCATCGGGTCTTTTTTATATTCCTTCAGCTCAATGTTTTTGCGTTCGCCGATCTCGACCGGTGAACGGGAATGAGAGATTCGGGTGGAGAGACGGAGAAGGACGGGTGTGTCATATTTTTCGGAAAGCTCGTATGCAAGCATCGCATAATCCTTGCATTCCTGCGAATTCGCGGGTTCGAGCATGGGTACTTTTGACGCTATGGCGTGATGTCGGCTGTCCTGTTCGTTTTGAGAAGAGTGCATTCCGGGGTCGTCTGCAACTGCGCAGACCATACCGCCGTTAACTCCTATGTATGAAGCGGTGTAAAGCGGGTCGGCGGCAACATTCAGACCGACATGCTTCATGGCGCAGAAGGATCTTGCTCCTGCGACAGAAGCGCCGAAGGCGACTTCAAAAGCCACCTTTTCATTTGGCGCCCATTCGGAATAGATCTCGTCGTATTTCGCAATAGTTTCGGTAATTTCTGTGGACGGAGTTCCGGGGTATGACGATACAACGGAGACGCCCGCCTCATATAATCCTCTGGCAACAGCTGCGTTGCCGAGCAAAAGTTCTTTCATTAATTAGCTGTTCCTTTCTCACAGTTTTCCGCGGAGGTCGACAACTCTCTTTGCCTTGCCGACAAAGCGCTCGATCGAGCGAGGCTGTACCAGTGTTACTTTAACTGCGATGCCGAGTATGGTGCGGATCTTGTGTTCGATCTTGTGCTGGAGCGCTTCGAGCTCGCTGTATTTGTCGAGGAGCGAGCCGTCGATAAGCTCCACTTTTACTTCAAGGCTGTCTGAGTAGCCCTGACGGGTCACTACGAGCTGATAGTTGGGTGAGATTTCCGTAATTCCGAGCAGTGCCGATTCGATCTGCGTCGGGAATACGTTTACGCCTCTGATCTTGAGCATATCGTCGCTTCTGCCGATGATCTTTGCCATGCGCGCGGTAGTTCTGCCGCAGGCGCAGGGGTCGTAATTGATGTTTGTTATGTCCTTTGTGCGGTAGCGGATCATCGGTATTCCGCGCTTTGTGAGGTTTGTAACAACAAGCTCGCCGGTGCTTCCGTGGGGAAGTACTTCTCCGGTAGCGGAGTCGATGATTTCGCAGAGGAAATGGTCTTCATTTATGTGAAGACCGGCGCGTTCGCGGCATTCGCCCGACATTCCGGGACCGTTCAGCTCGGAAAGACCGTAGTTGTCTGTAGCGAAAAAGCCGTTGCCCCATGTTTTTTCTATCTGAGCTCTGAGTTCGGGCGTACAACCCTCGCTGCCGAGCAGACCGAGCTTAAGCTGATATTCCGAAAGAGGGAATTCGCCGGCATGTTCTTTGGCAGCCTCAGCCAGATACATACAGTAAGACGGAGTGGCGACGATGGTATCGGTAGCGAAGTCGCGCATAAATTTCAGCTGTTTTTCGGTGTTACCAGACGAGGTGGGAACGACTGTAGCGCCGATACGTTCGAGACCGTAGTGCAGACCGAGCGCTCCGGTGAACATGCCGTAGCCGAAGCAGATCTGAACGACCGATTCGTCTGTCGCACCGGCCGCGACAACCAATCTCGCCACCTGTTCGGACCACTGATCGAGGTCTTCACGGGTATAGCCGACGACGGTGGGGTTGCCGGTCGTGCCGCTTGAAGCGTGAATACGGACAAGCTCTTTCTTGTCGACCGCAAAAAGCCCGAAAGGATAGTTGTCACGAAGATCGGCTTTTGTTGTGTAGGGGATATACTGAATGTCTGAAAGCTGTTTGATCTTATCTGACGTAATGCCTGCTGCGGCAAATCTGTCATGATAAAACTTAACGTGCTTGTCGCAATAGTCAACCAAAGAGCGAAGACGCTCCAGCTGAATGTTTTCTATTTCATGCCGTGAAAGACATTCCATGCTTTTGTTCCAAATCTTGTCCATGACTGTTACCTTCCGATAAAAGAGAATTTGCCGTTTGAATATATTGATGTGCCCGGATCTCGGGGCGTTTTGCAAACGGCTGAAAAATATAAAAAGGCGGTATTGTTACTTAGTTAGTACCTGAAGTACGTCGCTTAATTTGTGCGATATCGCCTTTTGCGCCTTTGATTATACACCAAAAACCGACAAATTGCAATAGGGTGTCTGCTAATAAATCAAAAGAGGACAATATTTTTTTGATTTCATGAACTTTTTTAGGTCAAAATTGCGAAGCAGTTCGTTGCGCCGAGTAATGACGGTGAGGAGGGATATGTCTCAAAAACAGAATTATACTAAAAAAATCGGGACATATGCCAGATAAAGCATATGTCCCGGTCGTTTTTAAACTATTATTTATTAACAATACGCATTTCGCGATCAACCAAATCCGGGTCGTTATCGATCCGCCAGAAGATTCTTATCGGAAAGCTGTCGTTATAAGTCGGCGAGACGTTGCAGAGCTCATCGCCGAGATAAATGTCAACTTCGTTACCGTCCCGGTCGGACACATATCCCCAGCATAATCCGGTGTCGTTGTCTATCCGGAACCACGCATACATACAATCCGCCTGCTCGCTATCTCTATATCCGTTGCAAGTGATCTTTCCGCAATTTCTGACTGTTTCATAGCCGAAAAACGTGTTTTTCAAAACCATGCAGTTTATGGCGAGAGCGTCGGTATTGTAAAACACAAATGTATAACCAGTGTTTTCGTCTTCGACGGTGTAGGGAGTCATGACCGACCCATATGCCGGTCTGAATTCCGAAGGCGCATTTTTTTCGACATATTCAAACGGCGTCATTGTCTTGGCGTCATAGATTTTTATGCCGAGTATAGCGATTACGGCGACCGCAAGGATAACAACAGATGCGACGATCTTTTTTCGCGACAGATGCTTGTCAAGCCATACCAATCCGTCGGAAAGCTTTTTTAATAAGGTATATCTGAAGCTATGCATAGTATTTGCCTCCTGATAAAGAACAAACAAACCGTCTGAATCGAAAGAAACATAACTGCTTATATTATTGCGCTTCTTTTCGATGTTTTGCAATATTACTATATTATATATCTATTATATTATGTTTTCTGATGCTTGTCAAGTGCTTTTTTGTCAGAATATATATTTTTTACCGACATCATCTTGACGGGCGAAGCCCGTTTAGAATAAAATCCGTTTTTTCGCGATTCACTCGTAAGAAAAAACACCCTGAGACGAGCTTTGCGGGTTCTCGTGCCGAGGGTGTGTGGTAAGCGCGGGCGAAAGAGAGATTTACGGGGAGAAAACGCTTTGTTTTCTCCCCGTCATAAAAACTTATGCCCAGAACATTTCGCCTTTGCCGCGCTCGATTACAATATTCTGAAGGAATTTGGCGGCCTTCGAGAGACCTTCTTCGGAAGCCATGAGGCTGTCCTCGTGCTCGATGGAAAGAATGTCGTCATAGCCGACCATACGGAGGTTGGAAATGAAATCTTTCCAGAACTGCTCGTTGTTGCCGTAACCTACGGTACGGAATATCCATGAGCGGTTGAGCTCGTCGCCGTAGGGATGTACGTCAAGTACGCCGTTTACAGCGGTGTTGAGTTTGTCGATCTTGGTGTCCTTGGCGTGTACGTGATAGATAGCCTTGCCAAGATATCTGATAGCTGCCGTGGGTTCGATACCCTGCCAGACAAGATGGGAGGGGTCGAAGTTTGCGCCGATGATATCGCCGACCGCGTCGCGGAGCTTCATAAGGCTTATGGGGTTATATACGCAGAAGCCGGGATGCATTTCGAAAGCGATCTTTTCGATGCCGTGATTTTTGCAAAATTCCGCTTCCTTCTTCCAATAGGGAATGAGCACATCGTTCCACTGGTAGTCGAGAACCTTTAAAAAGTCCTCGGGCCAGGCGATAACCGCCCAGTTAGGATACTTGGATTCGGGGCTGTCGCCGGGGCAGCCTGAAAAGCCGATGATCTTTTTGACTCCAAGCTTTTCGGCGAGGAGAACTGCGTTTTCAAAATCGTTATGATACATCGAAGCAACGGCCTTGTCGGGGTGTACGGGGTTGCCGTGGCACGCGAGGGCGTTGATGGTCATGTTGTATTTTTTGAAAAGCTCGACAAATTTGTCGAATTCGGCTTTGTCGCTTAAGAGAACTTCGGGATTGCAATGAGCCTTGCCGGGGCAGCCGCCTGCGCCGATCTCGAGGTCGTGAATGCCCATTGAATCGAATATCTGGAGTGCTTTTTCAAGCGGTCTGTCGCCGAAAAGCACGTTCATGGAACCAACTTTCATGATAAACGCTCCTTAATATTTTGTCTTGAAACTTTGCGGAACAATCAGTCTTTATCGAAGTAATACGGCTCGCCGGTTCTTGCGGATTCATAGATACCGTTGAGGATGCTGGAAACGCAGTAAGCCTGTTCGGGTGTGACCTGAGGAGTTTTGTCGTTGATGACAGCGTCGATCCAAAGACGTGCTTCGCGGTCTTCGGGCTTTTCTTCGCCGGAAGCGTCATAGAAGTCAACGCCCTTGCCGTTGATTGCGGGATAGAGCTCATAAAGCTTGCCGCCGCGAACGCCGTTGATGCGAACGCCGTTGTTCATATCGATACCTGCCTGTGTACCGCAGAGGAGGGTAGCGGCTTCACGGGTATCAAGCATGTTCAGCGCCCAGCTGGATTCGAGGGAGATGGTTGCGCCGTTTTTCATAACGATGAAGCCGAAAGCGGAATCTTCAACTGTGAAATCTTCTGCTTTCCAGTCGCCCCAGCTGTTAGCGGAGGGGAAGATCTTGCCGAGCTTTTTATAGGTAGTACCTACGCAGTATTTGGGTTCGTAGTTATTCATGCACCAAAGGGTAAGGTCGAGCGCGTGAGTACCGATATCGATAAGAGGACCGCCGCCCTGTTCATATTCGTTGAGGAACACGCCCCAGGTGGGTACTGCGCGTCTTCTGAGAGCGATAGCCTTTGCATAGTAGATGTCGCCGAGAGTGCCTTCGTCGCATTCGCGCTTTACGTAAAGAGAATCGGGACGCTGTCTGTTCTGGTAACCGATAGTGAGCTTTTTGCCGGTGCGCTTTGCGGCGTCAACCATTTTCTTTGCCTCTGCTGCGTTGATAGCCATGGGCTTTTCGCACATAACGTGCTTGCCGGCTTCAAGGGCGTCAACGGTGATAAAGCTGTGGCTGCGATTAGGAGTGAGGACGTGAACGACTTCAATGTCTTCCAGCTTGAGAAGCTCCTGATAATCGGTGAAGACTTTTGCGTCGGGTGTGCCATAGCGCTTTGCGGCGGCTTCAGCCTTTTCCTTAATGATATCGCAGAAAGCGACCATCTGAACATTTTTCAGCTTGCTGAGAGCGGGAAGGTGTTTTCCGTTGGCAATACCGCCGCAGCCGATAATGCCGATTTTTACGATTCTGTCCATGGTATACAGATCTCCTTTATGTTTGATTTGTGTTTTATAATATGATTGCGCGTCGTCGCGCTTTGTACATAGTATATTTTAACAGATATTTTCGCTATTTTCAATAGCTAATTTATGAAAAGTAAAATAATAAGTGCTACGCAAAGCCCGATACACGCGACGATCATGGCGAAAGAGAGATTTCTGGTGATCTTTTTCATCGTAAGGCGTATTGCTTCGACCGAGGCGGCAAATCTAAGGTCAAGATCTTTCCGCTTTTCTTCTTCCACGCCGAAAAGCGCCAGCGTTTTTTCAAGCCCTAAGCCGATCTTCGATGACATCTTTGCGTGACGCACATCAGGCTGTCTGACCGGTACTTCGCGGTAAAACGTCTTTCTGAGAAGCAGCAGCAGAGCATCCGGAATATCTGCGACAGCATGAGCGAGAAGGGAAAACAAGCGCATGACCGCCTTTGCGATATAGACGGGCAGTTCCGATATCACGCGGCATATACCGCCGAAAAATCCCGGCAATACCTTATACATGAGCGGTTTATAGATGCGTTCGTCTATGTCGAAGCGGCTGTTCGACGTGTCGACATAGCTGCCGTTTTTGGTGAGCATCCCGCGCACGACAATGAGATAGATAAGAGCGCCGATAGAAATGGATATGGCAGCTCCGGTAAGGTTTTCGAGCGAGAAGAAATGAAGCTCCGGAAGCGGCACTGAATTAAGGAATCTCGAAGAGATATCCGCGATCTTTACGGATATGCCGTTAAAGATACCGAGCGCAGGCAGTGCAAGCGCCGAAAGTGTGAGCGGTATCGAGGTGTACCACGGAAGCTTTACCACGTGATGTTCTGCAACTTCCTTTGACGGCTTCATGATAAAGATACAGACAAACAGCTTTGTCATGTATGCCACCGTAAGACCGCCGGTGAGCAGGAAGAGGTATTCGCAGATCTTCACCAGAACATGCGGAGTGCCGCTTAAAAGCTCTGCGTATTCAACGATACTTTCGTGAAGCAGAGTTTTGCTTATATAGCCTCCAAACGGCGGAATACCGCCGATATTCAGCGCGCCGAGCAAAAACAGGATCGTAATGAGCGGCTTGCCGCGTCCCCAACCGCGTATCTCGTTGAGGTTCAGCTTGTGGAGGTTCATATAGACAACGCCGGCGCACACAAACAGCACCAGTTTTATCATTGAATGGTTGACCATGTGCAAAACCGTACCGCCTGCGGCAAGGGCGTTTTCGTGCCCGAGCAGCGACTGCATGGAAATTCCGACGAAGATAAAGCCTATCTGTGACATTGAAGAGCAGGCAAGCGTACGTTTAAGGTTGACTGAAAGGAGCGCCAGCACACCGCCGAGAAGCATTGTTATAACGCCTACGGCGAGCAGTACCGTTCCCCAATGTAGCGGCAGACTGTCCGTAAGCGAGTCACCGCCCATTGCAGGCGAAGGAGTAAAGGCTCTGTATATTTTCGATGTTATCATCAAAACGCCGTAAACGCCTGCTTTGGTAAGCACGCCCGAAAGGAGCGCCGACGCCGGAGCGGGGGCGGCAGGGTGCGCTTTTGGTAGCCATACGTGTACGGGGAAAGCGCCTGCCTTTGCGCCGAAGCCGAAAAGCATGAGAAGCGACGCGATAAATATATACGTATGGCGGAAAGCCGGGTCGATGGGTGCAGTTTCAAAGCCGAAAA
>CAZVSW010000091.1:0-7558 GCA_964630005.1 uncultured Ruminococcus sp.
CGCCGAGGGGAGCGTTCAAAAGCGCAGCTTTTGTGGAGCGGCGATAAGCGCGAGAGGAAAGGGGGTTAACGGGGGAAAACGCGGAGCGTTGTCCCCCGTCATAATTAATATCGGTGATACAGCTTCTTCGTCTGATATATCGGCTCGGTGGTCAGGTTGACCTTGAGCTTTTTGAAGGTGTTTTCGTCGGTCTGCGAAAGTATCACGCTGGAATGCGCCTCGCAGAAAGCAAGATTTTCAAGCTGTGCCAGTGCGCGCGCGGCGTTTTCGTCGGTCGAAGCGCATATCGAAAGGGCGATCAGCACCTCATCGGTATGCAGGCGCGGGTTGTGGTTGCCGAGTATGCCGGTTTTGAGCTCGCATATCGGCTCAATTACCGACGGAGCAATGAGATATACGCTGTCGTCGATGCCGGCAAGCTGTTTCAGCGCGTTCAGAAGCATTGCGGAGGATGCGCCGAGCAGTGACGTGGTACGTCCGGTGACGATCTCGCCGTTTGGCAGCTCGATGGCGGCGGCGGGTGCGCCCGTCTCCTCGGCGCGGAGCTTTGCGGCTCTGATGACCGGGCGGTTTTCCGACGATATCCTGGATTGGCGCATGAGAAGCTCGCACTTGTATGCCTGCTCCCTGACCTTGGGGTTCTGGTCCTTCACGGATGTGCAGAGAGTGCGGTAGTAGCGCCGTATTATCTCCTGATTGGCGGCGTCGCGCACGGCTTCGTCGTCGGTTATGCAAAATCCCGCCATGTTTACGCCCATATCGGTCGGCGACTTATAGGGCGACGCGCCGTAGATCATTTCGAACATGGCGTTCAGGACGGGGAATATCTCGATGTCGCGGTTGTAGTTGACGGTGGTCTCGCCGTACGCATCAAGGTGGAACGGGTCGATCATATTGACGTCGTCGAGGTCGACGGTGGCGGCTTCATATGCGATATTCACCGGGTGTTTGAGGGGCAGATTCCATACGGGGAAGGTCTCGAACTTGGCGTAGCCCGCCTTCACGCCGTTTTTATGCTCGTGATAAAGCTGAGACAGGCATACCGCCATTTTTCCGCTGCCCGGTCCGGGCGCGGTAATGACGATAAGCGAGCGGTCGGTCTTTATATAGTCGTTCTTGCCGTAGCCGTCGTCGCTCACGATCAGGTCTACGTTTGAAGGATAGCCTTCTATGTAATAATGGCGATATGTCTTTACCCCAAGCGCTTCCAGCTTTTTGGCAAAAGCGTCCGCGACCGGCTGACCCGAGTAGTGCGTAAGCACTACACTGCCGACATAGAGCCCCACGAGGCGGAATGCGTCGATAAGGCGGAGCACGTCGGAATCATAAGTGATGCCGAGGTCACTGCGCGTCTTGTTGTTTTCGATATCGCAGGAGCTTATCACGATGACGATCTCCGCCTGATCTTTTAGTTGCAAGAGCATTTTCAGCTTGCTGTCGGGCTGAAAGCCGGGAAGCACGCGGCTGGCATGATAGTCGTCAAACAGCTTTCCGCCGAATTCAAGATATAGCTTTCCGCCGAATTTTTCAATTCGTTCCTTGATGCGCTCAGATTGCAGTGCGATGTATTTTTCGTTGTCAAATCCTGTTTTCAGCATGGTTTTATGATAAAGCTCCTTTTATTTTTTTATAGAATGCGGCATATTCCGGCTTTCGGCGCTACCGAAAGCGATATGTCGCCGGGACGGTCGTTTTTGCAGATCTCGATGCCCGCCGCAGTAAGCGCGCCGCTGACTTCCGCGTGCGCAAGCGAGGGGGTGTTGTTTTCCTCACTCAGATGCGCCAGCACCAGCGATACCGCGCCGCTGTTGGCAAGCCGCGGAACGAACGATGCGCAGTCGGGGTTTGAAAGGTGACCGTAATTGCCGCCTATGCGCTTTTTGAGATGGGCGGGATAACTGCCGTTTTTAAGCATCGCCGGGTCGTAGTTCGACTCGATAACGACTGCGTCGCAACCGATCAGACAGTTTTCGACATTACGGCTGACGTGACCGATATCTGTGGCAAAGCCCAGCGCACAGCTGCCGAAATCAAAACGGTAGCAGACCGAGCCTTCCGCGTCGTGCGGAGTGCGAAACGGCGTTACGGCAGTTTCGGCAAGGCAGATATCCGCCGCGAGACCGTCGTCAAACGGGATGATCTCTTCGGTTATCGGGTCAAGGCGCTGCATGGCGGCCCTTGCCATGAACGGAGCGTACACCGTAATACCGAATTTTTTCATGGCGTTTACCACGCCTTTTATGTGGTCGGAATGCTCGTGAGTGATGAAGATGCACCTGATGTTGCCAAGCGATGTTCCGAGCGTGGCAAGAGCGCCCTCGAGCGATCTTATAGAAACTCCGGCGTCGACGAGGAACTCCTCGCCGCCGTTTTTTATGTAGGTACAATTGCCTTTTGAAGAGGAAAACAGAGTGCAGGCGAAAGGTGAGCTCATTTTGCGCCAACCTTGACTGCGCCGTAAGCTCTCACTCCGAGGAACATACAGCTGCCCTCGCCGAACACCTTTTCGACAAGCTCCTTAAGCTGTGCCTTTTGTTCAAGCTTGGGGAACGCCTGAACCGTGCCGGCAAAGCCGCCGCCGTGAACGCGCGCGGTCACTCCTATGCTCTGACAAAGCGCCAGCGCAAGCGACAGACCCTGTTCGGAAACGTTTTGGGTGGTATAGACATTTTGCAGGTATTTAAATGAAGAATCGCCGGAAGCGGAAGAGTTTTCAAGGAATTTTTCGATCTTATCCTCGGCGATGGCGGCAGCCATACTGTCTACGCGGCGGTTTTCGTCAAAGAAATGGAGGGCGCGGAGCAGTGCTCTGTCGCCGCATTTGCTTCTGAGGGCGGGGATCTGCGCCATAAACTTTGCTTCGTCGGCAAAGCGGAGGGTCTTTACGCCAAGCTCGGCCGCTATCGCCTTCATTTCAGTAGGCACAGAGGCATAGTCGGCGGTCAGGTCGGCGTGATTGCCGCCGGTGTTTATGATGCAAAGCGCATAGCCCTTTGACGCGAGGTCGAGGTCGAACTTTTTGACGACGGGCTCTTCGGTGCTTTCGAAATCTATATATGCAAAGCCGCCCAGCGCGCACGCCGTCTGATCCATAAGTCCGCAGGGCTTGCCGAAAAAGACGTTTTCTGCGTACTGACCTGCTTTGGCAAGCTCAACGGCGGAGATCGCGCCGTCGTTATAAAAATGGCTCTGTATACAGCCGATCATCACTTCAAACGCCGCCGAAGAGGAAAGACCGCTGCCGGTGAGCACGTCGCTGGTGGTGTACGCCACAAAGCCGCCGACATTTCTTCCGTTTTGCAAAAACGCTTTGGCGATGCCGGCGCAGAGCGCTTCCGAGCTGCCTTTTCTGTAATCTTCGGGCGAGAGCCTGTCAAGCGCGGCAACGTTCCTGGAGTGACCCTCGGACTTGACGATCACGGTGTTGTCGTCGGTCTTTGACGCGACGGCGAGGATATCTATGTCAACAGAGGCGGCAATGACTTTGCCGTTGTTGTGGTCGGTGTGGTTGCCGATTATCTCGGTTCGTCCGGGGGCGGAGAATAGCTCTATCTCGCGCTGACCGTAAAGCTTTTCGAATTCGGTAATGGCGTCTGCACAGCGTGTGCGGCAGCGTTCAAGGCGGTCGGCGGGGTAAAGCTCGCCAAGCACGCTGTCAAGCTCGCCGGAAAGCAGCTTGTTTTTGTATGCGACTGTGTTCATATAATAAAATCCTCCAGAGATCTTTCAAATTCAATTCCTTGGTTATGGGGGGTGTTAAGTTCAAGTGTTTTAAACGATATGTCAGAGATGAACGCCGAAGCTTTTTCCGCGGCTTCTCTGACGGTTCTGCCGCTCATGAGCTCGCCCAGCAGAAGCGACGCAAAAAGGTCGCCGCAACCGGGGAAAAACGCGGGGCAATGAGGCGAATCGACCCTGCCGGTGACGCCCTCCGCGGTCAGACTGTCAAAATAATAGGTAGAAATTTCGCCGCCGCGGCATACGCCGTGAAGCAGGATGGCTTTTTTTGACAGGCGGCACACGTTGTTCAGTTTTTCCAAAAGCAGTGAGACCGTGCTTTCGGACGGTCGGTCTTCATACGGAAGCCCGGCAAGTATGAACGCTTCGGTCAGATTGGGGGTAATGATGTGCGCGTTTTCGCAAAGACGGTGCATACCGCCGCACATTTCGGGCGTGTAGGTAGTATATATCTTTCCGTTGTCGCCCATTACGGGGTCGACCATGACGAGCGCGTTTTTTGCGGGGAATGAGGCGATCGCGTCCTCGACGGCGTCGATCTGCGTGGCGTTGCCGAGGAAACCGCTGTAAAGAGCGTCGAACTTCAGCCCGAGCGACTTCCAGTGGTCAATAATTTTTTTCATTTCTTCCGTCAGGTCGAGAAAGGTATAGCCGTCGAAGCCGCCCGTGTGGGTGGAAAGCAGGGCGGTGGGCAGAGGGCATACCTGAAGCCCGAAGCGGGAGAGGGTGGGTATCACCACCTGCATGGAACAGCGTCCGAAGCATGATATATCGTGAACGGCGAGAATTTTTTTGATCATAAAAGTTTGCCTGTTTGTTAAAATGTTGTTTTATAACCAGTATAGTATATCACAGTAAAACCCGAAAATAAAGAGGAAAGAAAAATTTTTTTATTTTTGACGGGGACAACGGACGCGCCTGCGGCGCGAGGGAATAGGGAACAGTGAATAGTGAATAGTGAATAGTGAAGAAAGTTAGGTGTCGCTTCGCGACGGAATTTATTATATAGGATGCGCGGTTTTATTCCGTCTATCGGAAGAAAAGGGGGTTTCAGGGGGGAAAACATCAGGTTTTCCGCCCCTGAGTATAATAAATCAAAGAAATCGGGCGAAGCCCGTGTTTCACAGACAGATTGCGCGAAATCTGCACGTAATTCTATTTCGCACTTAGCAAGCAATCTGTGTCGCCTGCGGCGCGGATTTAAATGAAGCTCCTGTTACGCAGGAAATGGAGCAAAATTTGCCTCTCACGCCCGCAGGGCAAATTTCACTGAATTGAGACGCCGCTGTTAGTGGGGGCATCTTATTTTTTGACGCAAAACTAATGCTTGTGGCGAAGGCACAACGAATATATCGTAAGTTATTCGCGAAATTCAGTATATAGTCGTTAGTGCTTCGCTGTTGCCTTGTGTATTCTTTTCCGTTTTCACATTATACTACTGTTAAAGGACGTCAGTTATTCGACTTGAGCGTAACCGGAGGCAGAATATATGCAAAATAAAAACAGCGTTGAACAGGTAATCGGCAAGCGTATTCAGAAAATAAGACGAGCAAAAGGCTATACGCAACAGCAGTTTGCTGAAATGATCGGCTTATCTACCAATTATTTATCGGATATTGAGCGCGGCAAAAGCTCGGCTCGGTTAGATAAGTTGGTTGCTATTATAAACGCTTTGGAATGTTCGGCAGACGATGTGTTTTCCGATGTAATAAATTTCGGCTGCAAGATCAAGAGTTCACGCTTGTCAGAACGTCTTGAAGCTTTGCCGCCTGAGGAACAGGAAAAAGCCTTTGCTATTCTCGACGCATTTATCGGCCTTTATCAGTAGGACAAATCTGCTCAGACCCTTTCAGAGCTTGCGGTTCGCCAAAGGCTCTTTTTTTATATATTGACTTTAATTTTTCACAACTACACGCTATACTAACGATATCAGCATTAGCACATCGCTGTTATCATTACTATAGGAGTGGTTTTGTGAAGAATAAAACTTGTTGTTTTACAGGACATAGAGATATCCCCCAAGGAGCTTATCAACTTATTTCTAATAAAACAGAGGAAACGGTTGAAAGTTTAATCAAACAAGGCTATCTATATTTCGGCGCAGGGGGAGCGTTGGGCTTCGATACTATTGCAGCTTTTATAGTCTTAAAGTTAAGAGAACGCTATCCGGATATTCGTTTGATCCTTGTGTTGCCTTGCTATTCACAAACAAAAGGCTGGTCGGACAAGGATGCCTTGATATATGAAAATATCAAAAAGCAAGCGGATAAGGTTGTTTACATATCGGAAGAATACACAAGAGGTTGTATGTACAAACGCAACCGTCACCTTGTTGATAACAGTTCGGCGTGTATAGCATATCTGACAAAGAGCAAAGGCGGTACAGTATATACTGCTGGCTATGCAAAAAAACTCGGCTTATCTTTCTTTAATATAGCTGAAATGTTATAAATAAAATGCTTGTGATGTTTGGACGTTATCATTACAAACATAATATAAATGAAATTCCGCGCCGCAGGCGCACCTAACCTCTTCGTTATTCACTATTCCTTATTCCCTTGCGCCGCAGGCGCGTCCGTTATCCCCCGTCATAACACTGCATATATAAACACATCAAACGCAGGTATATACGGCTTTACCTCCAAAAACAGCTTACAGCCTTCGAGCTGATAGTTGAGCAGGCGCGGTATTTCGATGATATCGCCCGCCTTGTGGTATACCGCCGCGCAGACTGACGGCTTTTTTGAATATATGAGATTGGCGCCGCCGCTTAAAATGGCGTCCTCCGCGCCCTCTCCGTCGATACGTATGCTGCCTACGTCCTCGCCCTCACCTATAAAGCGACAGCCGAAAAAGCTGTCGAGCGAAACGGTCCTGACGGGCGTATCGCCGCCGAGCGAGGATGCGCGGCTGCCCTTTGACGAAAAGCCCATTACGCCGTCCTTGTTTGCGACGGCGGCGTTGATACAGCGCACCCTTTTTCCTGCTGTATTTTTGCAAAGACGGGAATAAGCGGAAGGGTCGGGCTCAAATGCCACAACATGCTTGCAGTTGCCGTTCATTTCAAGGTATTCAAGCGCGGTAGTGCCGTCGTATGCGCCGATGTCGATATGGATGCCGCTATGGCTTATATATTCCTTCGGTATGTCGAAGTCCAGCGTGTGGGTATATTCGAGCCTGCCGGTGACCGCAAACGAAAGCAGCTGTAGCAGTGCCTTTTTCGACTTTTCGTCGGCAAGCCTTTCATAAAGCCGCGAAAGACTGCCGGCGTTATCTTTTACAAAGCGATAGCTGTATTCACCGCCGAAAGGGCAGAGCGAAGGACAGAACAGCGTGTGGTCTTTTTCGAATTCATAAGCAAGACTGCGCTTTTCCCCCTCAAGGGCGAACGACAGCACGGCGGTAAAATCGCCGAAGCGCTCTTCCGCCTCGCTTACCGACATTACTCTGCGCCCCATGAATTGCTGACCGCGCACGAAGCCGTCGGAGGCGAAAACTCCGCTCGGACGTATGCCGTTTTTTAACAGGTAGCGGTTCGTAAGCTCCGCGCCGTCGCCCATGCCGTAAAGCAGTACGGGCTTGCCCCTGCGGCGTATCTCACCGAGCATTTCGGGCAGAGCGAGTATTCTTTTTATTTCGGGACAGATTTCGGTATGTTTCATAGAAATATGCACTAAATTAAATGTTTGTTCTTGCAATGCGCGTTTAAATGTATTATAATTATAATAGAAAAGCACATGAAATCCAAGAATCTTTTTCAAGGAGTGAGCAACCTTGCGGGTTGATACATTCCAAAGAGGATTGGAAGTAGTGAGGTTGA
>CAZVSW010000092.1:0-7461 GCA_964630005.1 uncultured Ruminococcus sp.
GCGAGAAAAGGAAAAGTGGTTCGCGGAGAAAAACGTAGTTTGTCTTCGCTTTGAAATTTATTATTTTGAAAATTTGCTGAATGAGTCTGTCATTTTGCCGACAAACGACCATTGACGCTCCATATAGCTTTTTAAGCTCTTCGTGGTTTCGGTATAGCGGCACAAAACCGATGACGGATCACCGAAGTTATCGATTACAGCCATCGCTGCATAGAATCCGCTTTCAATTCCGGAGGATATACCCTCGCCCATTGGGTTGAGAAATCCGGCTGCCTCTCCGGCAAACAGTACGCGGCCGAAGCCGTAATCGATTTTAAAATCGGGTCTTATCTGCGGCATGATCCATTTTTCGCTCTTAAGCTGTGCGGATATATTAAGTCCGTGACGACGCTTCATATAAGAAATAAAGCTGTTATAATATCCGTCTATCTTGGCGATGTCCTTTACGGCGACACCGAGCACCATTAAATTGTCTTTGACGTTGAATCATGCGTCATATTCCGAAAGCTCGGGCTGTAAATAAGCATAAAAATAATGATAATCGAGTTCGCAGCATCCCTCATTGAAAGTTTGGAGGGTGGTTATATAGCTTCTGTTGCATGGGATTATCTTGCTTTTGAATGCGGCAGAGCCGCCCTCGCAGTCGATCAGATACCGTGTTTCAAGCGTATATGTTTTGCTGTCGTTTTTCAGCGTGAGCTTAATACACTCCTCCGATGATGTACATGACAACGCGTAGGTATGATCGGTTACGTCAGCTCCGCTTTCTTCTGCCTTTTTCGTCAGCCAGCCGTCGAAAGAGCTTCGCCATACGTTGAGACCGCTTTGCTCAAAGCGGTATTCCTCCCCATTGTCGTTTGTGAAAATCATACCTTTGTTTTGCGGCGGCTCGCACGTGACCGAAAGAGGAATGCTATCACCGAAGATGCTGTTTACAAGATCAACAGTTTTTTTGATTATCATCCCTGAGCAGGATTTATATCTCGGAAGCCGGCATTTTTCAATTAGCAGTACTTTTAAGCCGCGATCGGAAAGTACTTTTGCGGCAGTGCATCCGGTAGGTCCGGCGCCGATTACAATGACGTCATACATAAAAATTCCCTGAAAAAGTTGTATTTGATATATGATAGCACATTCTTTTTCAAAGTTCCACTCTTTTCTATGGTCTCAAAAGATTTTATAACTCGCTTTTGGGATATAGTTTCAAACTATTACTGATAATATTAATGCTGTATTTGACAATGACGGTCGTTTGATGTATTATTTTACAGATGAAAATTATCGCTATATTTCCGGAGGAATTGTATGGTCGAAATATTATGGCACGGACGCGGAGGTCAGGGTGCTTTTACCGCTGCAAGATTACTTGGCGCGGCATATACGCTTGAAAAAGACAATAACTATGCATTGGCATTTCCGTCGTTCGGTCCTGAACGCCGTGGCGCACCGATAAGGGCTTTTACAAAGCTTGACAACAAACAGATAGGGAACAGAAGTGAGATAGATAAGGCGGATTACAGCATATTTCTCGACGATACGCTCTTTAACGAGACAGCTTTTTCAGAGCTCAAGGACGGCGGTAAAATATTGCTGAATACAAAACACAAATATTCAGACGACAGGATCATTACAGTTGATGCAAGTGAGCTTGCGATGGAAATATTGAAGCTGCCGATAACAAATACTGCAATGCTTGGGGCTTTTGCCGCGCTTTACGGCGGAATTGATCTCGATGCGATCGAAAAGGCGGTCAAGCAGGGAATGCCCGAAAAGCTTCACGCAAAAAACGTTTCGATCATTCGTTCCGCATATGATGCGGTTTTGAAAGGACTGCGTATATGAAACCGTATTTAAGAGACAAGACTCAGTTTTCATTTGAAGAGATTCCCGATACCACTTCATTCGAAGCGGGATATCTGGTTACTAAAAATGCCGGATGGCGCAATATCCGTCCGGTTATAAAAAAGGATAAATGTGTCGGCTGTCTGCAATGCTATCTGTATTGTCCGGACGGAGTGATTTATAAAAAGCATGGCAAGGTCGACATCGACTATGATTTTTGCAAGGGCTGCGGGATTTGCAGAAAGATATGCAAAATCGGCGCAATCGCTATGGAGGCTGAAAAATAATGGCTAAAAAGTTTTTATCAGGTAACGAGGCCTTTGCGGAGGGAATTCGTCTTGCAAGACCGCAGGTCATTTCGGCTTATCCTATTACGCCTCAGACTATTGTTGTTGAACGTCTGTCTGAAATGGTTGAGGAAGGCAGCCTTAAGTCTGAATTTATTCATGTGGAATCCGAGCATTCGGCGCTGTCATGCGCTATGGGTGCTTCGGCTGTAGGTGCAAGAGCGTTTACGGCGACGTCATCGCAAGGATTGCTGTATATGGCTGAATGCCTTACATACGCGGCAGGCGGACGTTTTCCTATCGTTATGATGAACGCGAACCGCTCTACTGCGCTTCCGTGGAATATATACGGCGATCAGCGCGATTCTCTCTCTCAGCTCGACAGCGGCTGGATTCAGGCGTATGCCGAGAACGCACAAGAGGCGCTTGACCTTGCTATTATGAGCTATTATGTAGCGGAAAGCAAGGATGTTTCTACGCCGTTTATGGTCAATCTTGACGGCTTTGTACTTACCCATACATACGAAGTGGTTGACGTTCCCACACAGGAACAGGCAGACGAGTTTCTGCCGAAGTTCGAAACAGAAAACAAGCTTGATCTGCAAAATCCCAAAAATCTCGGATTTTCCGCAGGTCCTGCGCATAACTATATATTCAAATATAAGGAGCATGTCGGGCTTCTTAACACTAAAAACGCTGTTGCCAGAGCGGAAAATGATTTCAAACGGATTTTCGGAAGAAGCTATACCGGGCTTACCGAGAGCTACCGTACAGAAGACGCGGAATATATATTGATCACACTCGGAAGTATTTCGGGGCTGGTGCGTGAAACAATAGACCGTCTTCGCGAAAGCGGAGAAAAGGTCGGACTTCTCAGAATCCGCTATATGAGACCGTTTCCGTCCGAAGAGATCGCGGATGCACTTAAAAATGCTAAGGCCGCCGCAGTTCTTGAAAAGGATATTTCGTTTGGTAACGAGGGCACCGTATACACAAATGTCAATTCCGCACTTCAAAAGGTCGGTTTGACGCTGCCTACGTCAAATTATATCGGCGGTCTCGGCGGAAAAAACATTACCGAAGCTGAAATAGAAGAGATTTTCCGCGAATTAAAGCAGGAAAAAGCTAAGGTGCAGTTTATCGGAATAGGAGGCGATCTGAAGTGAGCGTAAATGCAAAAACATTAAATGACGATGAGCTTTTTTACGGTCATAAGGCTTGCGCCGGCTGCGGAGGCAGCCTTGCGGTAAGAATCGCTTTAAAAGTGCTCGGAGAGAACGCTGTTACGGTTTTGCCAGCTGGTTGTATGTCGGCTGTCGGTTTCAACTTTCCGCAGCTTTGCTTTGGAAATAATGCGATCATCTCCACATTCGCCGGAACGGCATCGATGCTTACCGGCGTTGAGGCGGGGCTCAGAGCGCAGGGAATTACCGATTTTCATGCTGTCGGCTTTGCGGGCGACGGAGGTACGGCTGACATAGGCATTCAGGCGCTTTCCGGAGCGATTGACCGTAATGACGATATATTATATATCTGCTATGATAACGAAGCGTATATGAACACCGGCATTCAAAAAAGCTCGCTCACTCCTTTCGGCGCGAAAACCACCACCACCCCTGCCGGAAAGAATATACGCGGAAATATCCGTCCGAAAAAGAATATGTTTGAGATCGTCGCGGCCCATGATATTCCGTACGCCGCCACTGCAAGCATCGGTTATATCAACGACTTCATGAACAAGGTCGAAAAGGCGTCGAAGATCAAAGGTACGAAATATATCCATATAATTGCTCCGTGTCCGACCGGTTGGGGAATTCCCACCGACGAAACGGTTGCCATTGCGAAGGAAGTCGTTGACTGCGGGCTTTGGTATCTTGCGGAGTACGAAAACGGAGAATTTACGCTGAATCATCGCCCCAAGGAATTTACCGATGTGACCGATTACCTTAAAAAGCAGGGCAGGTTCAAGCACCTGAACGACGACGATATCGAAACCATAAAGCGCTCACGCGACGCCAAGTGGGAAAAAATAATAAAGCAATACCGCCTCTCGCAGGCTTGAATATTGATTAAGGAGAAAAATAATTATGACAAGAGACGTAAATTGTAAATACTGGGACGAAGAGCTTGAAACGCTTCCCAGGGAAGAGCTTGAAAAAAGACAGCTGGAGGATCTTAAGGAGATCGTTCAGTTTGCATACGATAACGCACCGTATTATAAACGCTCATTTGATGAAGCGGGCGTAAAACCCTCTGACATCAAAACCTTGAAGGATATTCAGAAGTTCCCGTTTATCAATAAAACAACTCAGCGTGACACTCAGGGCGTCGGTTCGTTCCTCGGTGAACTGTGCGCAGTTCCCGAAGAGGATGTGGTGTTTATTTCCACTTCTTCGGGCTCTACCGGCGTACCTACCATGAGCCCTTTTACAAAGAAGGATTTTGATGAGTTCCAGGAGACCGAAAGCCGCTGGTTCTGGCAGGTAGGCATGAGACCCAAGGACAGATATGTCCATGCACTCAACTTTTCTCTTTATGTCGGCGGTCCTGACGTTATCGGCGCACAGAATCTCGGCGCGCTCTGCATTTGGGGCGGTACACTTCCGAGCGAACGACTGCTGTTCGTGCTTAAGACCTATCAGCCTACTATCATCTGGACCAGCCCGTCATATGCATGGCAGCTTGGCGAAAAGGCGCTTAAAAGCGGAATCGATCCCAAGAAAGACCTGAACATTAAAAAGATCATCGTTGCCGGAGAACTCGGCGGCTCGATAGATGCCACGAGAAAGGCTATTGAGGATCTTTGGGGCGCTGAAGTTTACGATTTCTATGGTCTTTCAGACATTTTCGGCGCTTGCGCCGCAATGTGCGAAGCAAAGGACGGTCTGCATATTGCCGAAAACCATATTCTTGTTGAAACCGTAGATATCAATACCGGAGAGGTGCTCGAACCCGGTCAGGTGGGCGAATTGGTGTTCACGACCCTCCGCAAGCACGCAAGACCTCTTATCCGTTTCCGTACCGGCGATGTTGGCTGGATCGACAATACCCCCTGCTCCTGCGGCAGAACTCACGGCAGAATACATATAAACGGTCGTAAGGATGACATGTTCATCGTTTCTGCGGTAAATGTATTCCCGAGCGATATCGAAGCAGTTATCAGAGAGCTCAGCGGAATTACGGGTGAATATCTTATCCGCGTATTCGAAAAGGATTTCACCTGCAAATACTCTGTTGAAATAGAAAAGAATTCAGATAATCCCAAAACGGACGATGAAGTCGCGGCCGAGGTTTCGGCAGCTCTTAAAGCGCGTATCGGCGTAAAACCGTACAGTGTGATCGTTCACCCCGACGGCGAGCTCAATACGCGTTCAGAACATAAATCAAAGCGCATCATAGACGAACGCCAGAATAAAGTAAATTCCTGAATTAAACGGAGACAGATACATGCAGCCACTTTCCAAAAGAACCGAAACATTCACCGATTCCGTCATCAGACGTATGACAAGAGTCTCGCTGCAATACGGTGCAGTAAATCTTTCGCAGGGGTTTCCCGATTTTGATCCGCCAAAGGAGATCCTTGACCGCCTTGCTGAGGTTACGAAAGAGGATTTCCATCAATATTCGATCACATGGGGCGCACAGAATTTCAGAGAAGCGCTTGCGGAAAAGCAGTCGCGCCTTATGGGACGTAAGATCGACCCTAACGGAGAGATAGTTGTCACCTGCGGAAGCACCGAAGCGATGATAGCCGCCATGATGACGGTCGCCAATCCCGGCGATAAGGTAATAGTATTTTCGCCGTTTTACGAAAATTACGCTGCCGATACCATACTTTCGGGCGCAGAACCGATATATGTGCCTCTTTATCCGCCGGAATTCAATTTCAATGCCGATGAGCTTGAAGCGGCTTTCAAACAGAATCCGAAGGCTGTCGTACTTTGCAACCCTTCAAATCCGTGCGGCAAGGTATTCACCTATGATGAGCTGAAGCTTATAGCCGATCTCGCCGAGAAATACGATACATATGTTATAACCGACGAGGTTTATGAGCATATAGTGTACGAACCCAATAAGCATATATACTTCGCGTCGCTTCCCGGCATGTGGGAGCGTACTATATCCTGCTCGTCGCTTTCAAAAACATATTCAATAACGGGTTGGCGTCTCGGATATATTATCGCGCCGCACAATATTATTGACGTTGCAAAAAAAGTTCATGATTTTCTCACTGTCGGAGCTGCCGCTCCTTTGCAGGAGGCTGCCGTTACCGGTCTGAGATTCGGTGATGACTATTACAAATGGCTTCAGGACAAATATACCGGCAAACGCACGCTGTTTTTAAAGGGACTTGACGATATCGGCATCGCGCATACCTCTCCTCAGGGCGCTTATTATATACTCATGGATATTTCCGAATTCGGCTATGATTCAGATGTTGAATTCTGTGAAGATCTGGCACGCGAGGTAGGGGTAGGAGCAGTTCCGGGTTCGAGCTTTTTCAGAGAGCCTGTCAACCATCTTATCCGCATGCATTTTGCAAAAAAAGACGAGACCCTTAACGAAGCATTAAACAGACTGCAACATATACGAAGTAAAATCCTTTCAAGAAAGTAACAAAAAGAAACGACGATTTTCGCTTGATGATCGCCGTTTCTTTTTTTGTGCGATGCGTATGTGAAGAAAATCAAGCGACCCGATAGCAACAGCAAGTTGCTTGATTTCCAAAAGGAACGATGATATAATGATGATACAATATCTACGAGGTGATTTATATGGAAACAAAGGATGTTATATCCGAACTTAGGAACAAGAACGGTTTATCTCAGGATGATCTTGCAGAAAAGGTATATGTTACACGTCAGGCGGTCTCTCGTTGGGAAAACGGCGAAACAGTACCCAATACAGAAACTTTAAAGCTGCTGTCAAAGTTGTTTGATGTTTCTATCAATACGCTTTTAGGCTCTCCGCGTAAGCTCGTCTGCCAATGCTGCGGTATGCCTCTTGACGATTCTTCCATCAGTAAAGAAAACGACGGTACATTTAACGAGGAATACTGCAAGTGGTGTTACGCCGACGGAAAATTTGTTTATACAAGCCTTGAGGAATTGATCGATTTCCTTGTAGGACATATGTCAAATGAAAACTGGACTCCCGAGCAGGCACGGGCGTTTTTTGAAGCTCAGCTGCCTCAGCTTAACCACTGGAAACAGAGATGATTATATGTTACCTACAAGAGAAAAAGCTGAAGAACTTTTAATTGAAGCAGAAAAGTGTAATCCGGGACCATGGGTGAACCATAGCCGTGTTACAGCCCACTGCGCAGAAAAAA
>CAZVSW010000093.1:0-7216 GCA_964630005.1 uncultured Ruminococcus sp.
TTTTTAAACAAGGTCATTGCGTAAAGACAAAATATTCTACGCCGATTCGAGCATTTAATTTGTTCGGATCGGCTTTTTTTGTGAGTAAGGAAATATTTTATATTTGACTTTTTCACATATATACTATATAATAGGCATAAGAAATTCGAACACGCATTTCCTTAAATAGTAACCGGGGGACTTGGAAAAAATGACAGTCAACAAAATCTTCATTTCGGAATTCAACGAAGAAAAATGGCTTAACAAGCTTGGCTCAAAAGGATATCTGCTTACAGACAAAAGCATCGGCAAATATACCTTCAAAAAAATCGAAAAAAAGGTCACTTACTGCATCGACTATCTGGACGAAGCTCCGCAGACTCCGGATAATGCCGAATACCTCAAAAACAAGTCCGTCTGCGGCTTTAAGGGCAACTCGGCATATATTTCAGACGAGGAGCATACGGTCGAAAGCCTTTCCCGCCAATCGGCGCGCTACGGTAAGCTGAGCGCCTTTTTCGGCGTAATACTCGCGCTGTTTGCCGCACTGTTTGTCTATAACCTACGCTATGTAAGATTTTTCAAATCAATAGACTATGTTGTTCCCGCCGATAAGAATGAGATCCTTTCGATCTTCAACTTTGTTGTCGGCAAGAACCCTGCCATACTTTTCATGTGGCTACTTGCGGCAATAATCACGGTGCTTGCACTGATCACAGCGATCTTTGCTCACGAGTGGCTCAGCTGGTCAAAAAGAAAAGATTCACTCAAAAAACTGCAAGACAGCGCCGAACAGGAAATGTAATTTATGAAACGTTTTACCGCCGCACTCCTCTCGTTGACTCTGACTGTACCGCTGCTCTTTTCCTGCGCAGATGAACGCGAAAATACGAACAGCGAAAACATAAACAGCGAAGCAGAGGTTTCGGAACAGACACCGATGGAAATTGAAATAACTATTGAAAAAGAAAAATATCCCGCCCTCGAAATGACTGCCGACGACGGTCGCGAAGGCGTCCTTATCTTCAGAAACAGCCCCGGCAAGACCGTTGCGCCTTCGGGAAGCGGCGATTTCTTTGACGCGGTCGTCATCGACGGCGCTATCTGCGCCGTGTACAAAAAGGGCTATGCAGCCGTCATGACAGAAAGCGGCGCTTTACTGCGCTTCCGCGGAGACTATGAACACGTGCCCGCAGGCAGTTCGGTCAGCGGACTTGATCTGCCGCAATATCTTCCCTCAAGCTATGTCGAATTCGAAGCCGGAAACATTTCATTCAGCTACAAAAACATGTCGCGCGGCAATACCAGCAACGTATATTACTACGACGAGCAATGGTACTCAGCCACCACCCAGACCGGCGTCGGAATCGAAGTTGCAGTGTCGGCCGACGGCGTGATCACAGAAATCAATAAAGAAGGCAATACATATATTCCAAGCGGCGGCTATGTGCTCTCTATGAACAACACCAGCTCTGGTACTTCGGTCGCTCTGAAGCTTTCAGTCGGCATGAGCGCCAAGCTCGTCGAACGCGACCTTCTCTATACCTCGGAAAGGTATATCTATCTCGGCAAAAACAGAAGCCGCCCCGATAGCGGAATCGTCATCTATACGCATGAAAAGAACACCGAAACGCCGGCGGGCGACGGATATTATACGGAGATCGCAGTGAATTCCGACGGAAGGATCGAAGCCGTATTCACCGGCTCGCAGGGTAAAACACCCATCCCCGATAACGGCTTTGTCGTCTCCGCATCCGGCACTCAGGCATCCGCACTGTCGTCGACCGCCAAACCGCACATGATCGCCGCATACGACAGCACGCGTTTTCTTCGCCTGACCGACGACCCCACGGCCATTTACGACCGCCTTTGCATCACCTGCATTGAATATGCGGCGCAGTATAACGAGGCGACAGCCGCTTACCTGCCCGTCGATTATGAAGAGCTTGACAGGCTCTTTGCAGAGTCAGAAAGCGCATGCGGCAACCTCACTTCATCGCTCGCCATCGAACAAAGCGGCGACGATATAGTCAAAAATATCGGTGTTCTGAGAGCGTCGCTTCAATCGATAGCGCGCCTTCTCTACCCCAGCATCACCGTCGGCGACCGTACCGCATGGGTAACTGTCGGCGAGCTCGATTACGCAAATAACATCTTCCTGCATTATAAAAACGACAAAGACGTTGAACACGCCGTAAAATACGCCAAAGACATCGGTCTTAACACCATCATCATCGATAATGCCGCCGCAGGCTACGCGGTCTATCCTTCTGAAGTAAAGGGAATGGTAATGCTTGAAGAGCTTAACGGCTTCGACGTTATCGAATCGTTTTCAAGGCATTGCAGGGAACAGGATATACGTCTGATCGTCATGATGTCCGCCTACCCGATCGCAAACGCCAACCGCAGTTGGGGCGAAGACCACTTCATGACCCTCATGAAGGATAAATATCTTAAGACCAACAAGGGCAGAACCGCCGACCCGTCGGGTACGGTAACTCTTGACCCGTCAGACCGCGATGTACGCGACTTCCAGCTCGCTGTAGTGCGCGAGATCGCCTCAAAATACGATATCTTCGGCATTCAGGCGGATTATAACCGCTATCCGCTTCCGGTATATTATCAGGAGCCCAACTATGAAGACTTCGGATATTTCTCGACCGCTTCGGAAAGCTTCAAGGAAGAATACGGCGTTGACCCCGCAAGTATCGCGCCATCAAACAAACTCTGGGGCGAGTGGTGCGCATGGCGCAGAAACGTCATAACCACCTTCGCGAAGGAATTCTATACCGCCATAAAATCAGTAAACCCCGAGCTTAACGTAAGCTTCACCTGCTTTGCCGATTATAACGACCGTCAGCTCTATGTGTATCAGGATGTTGAGATCTGGGCAAAAGAGGGCTTTGCAGACGCCATCTACCCAATGATCTATGCCGCCACTACCGAAGACGAGATCAGATATACAAAGCAAAACCTGCCGATCTGTGACTATGCGGACGTGGTCATCGGTCTTGGTACATATGTCCGCGCGACGCAGAAATCGATGTGCGAGCAGATGTGTCTCCCCTTTGAGTACGCCCTTGCAGGCAGTTCGAATTTCACGCTTCGCTACATATCCATCTGCGGCTACGACGAATCGGTCCGCACTGTATTCGGAAGCCCTGCCGTACCGATTACCGGTAATGATAAATCGACCGTACTTGACGCTTGTCTGAACATGCTGAAGATCAATGCAAAGCATTACGCATACCTGCAAAAAAAGCAGTCAGACGAAAACTTTGACTTTGATAAGCTTGTAGCAGACGCGGAAAAGCTCAGATCGCTTTCTGCCGAAGACGCCGTGAATGCCCTCAAAGTTGCCGTCGGGTCGCTTTCGGAATACGGTAACGGCGAAAACGCCGCCAAGGCGGCAAAACGCGAGCTTGAGTTTATTATCTCGGCCATCGCACATTAAGAAAAGGAAAATAATATGCAATATCAAGTAAAACTTAAGGATATAGCAGATGAATTCTCTCTTGAAGTCATCACTATTCCCGAAAATTACGACGACATATACGTGCGCCGTTCTGACGTAAGCCGCCCCGGACTGCCGCTCGCCGGCTTCTTCAACGACTTTGAAAGCGGTCGGATCCAGATGATCGGCAACATGGAGCATAGCTATCTCGATTCGCTCGGCAGTGAAAAAAGATATGAATCGCTGAACAATTTCATGCAGCACGACGTTGTCGCCATCGTTGTGACACGGGGTCTGGACATCTTCCCCGAACTCATGGAGCTTGCAAAAAAGCACAACACACCGCTTTTCAGAACCGCCGAAACAACAAGCGATTTCATGTCGTCGCTCATATCGTCGCTCAATGTGTCGCTTGCCGAGCGTATGACGCGCCACGGCGTTCTGGTTGAAGTATACGGCGAGGGCATCCTCATACTCGGCGACAGCGGTATCGGAAAAAGCGAAACGGCGATCGAGCTCGTCAAGCGCGGCCACCGCCTGATCGCAGACGACGCAGTTGAGATCAAGCGCGTTTCAAATAAAACGCTCGTGGGCTCAGCGCCCGAGCTTATACGCCATTATATCGAGCTCAGGGGCATAGGCATTGTTGATGTACGCCGTATATTCGGTATGGGCTCGGTCAAGGAGACCGAAAAGATCGACCTGGTCATCAACTTCGAAGCCTGGGAACAGGGTAAGATGTACGAACGTCTCGGGCTCGACACCGAATATGCCGAAATTCTCGGACTCAAGATACCCTCGATAACCATCCCCGTAAAACCCGGACGCAATCTCGCCGTAGTTATTGAGATCGCGGCAATGAACAACAGACAAAAGAAAATGGGATATAACACCGCGTTGGAATTTTCAAAAAGAATGATGAACAACGGGATCAACCTCAGATAAGGAGATATTAATTATGTACTACATAGGAATCGATTTGGGCGGCACCAATATAAAAGCCGGTATTTGCGACGAAAACGGAAAAATACTCATCAAAGACTCGGTAAAGACTCATGTCGACAAGGGTCTTGAATATGTTGTCACCGCCATGAGCGAGCTTGCGCTCGACCTCATAAAAAGACAGGGACTTTCTGTAAGCGACATCGAATACGCCGGCGTCGCCACCCCCGGCACAGCCGACGACGGCACGGGCAAGATCGTATATTGCTCTTCAATACCCTTCCGTGATTATCCTCTTGCCGCCAAGATCAGCGAAAAGACAGGCATCAAAAAGGTTCATATAGAAAACGACGCAAATGCGGCCGCAAAAGGCGAAGCTACCGTAGGCAGTGCAAAGGGCTATAAGAGCTCTGTTCTCATCACCCTCGGAACGGGTGTGGGCGGCGGCTTTGTGTTTAACGGAATGCTTTATACCGGCTGTAACTTTGCCGCATTTGAAGTTGGTCACATGGTAATAAACGCCGATAACGGACCTGACTGCCCCTGCTCCCGCCGCGGATGCTGGGAACAGCTGGCATCTGCCACCGCGCTTGAGCGCATGACCCGCGAAGCTATGGAAGCAGACAAGAACAGCTCAATGTGGCAGCTTTGCGAAGGCAAGATCGAAAACGCCTCCGCCCGTACAGCTTTCATCGCTCAAAGAGAGGGCGACAAAGCAGGCGATGAGGTCGTCAAAAAATACATCGGCTACCTCGCATGCGGTCTTGTCAACATGATAAACATTCTTCAGCCCGAGATCATCACTATCGGCGGCGGCGTGTGCAACGAAGGTAAATATCTTCTCGACCCGCTACTTGAGATCATCGACCGAGAGCAGTATTCACGCTACGGCGAAAACAAAACAAAAATTGCAATTGCATCGCTCGGCAACGACGCCGGTCTCATAGGCGCCGCAATGCTTGGCAGATAGGACTCTATGGCAGCACAGATCGAACAAATTGAAAGCAAGACTCTGATCGCCATTGCGCTCAGAGGTATCGTGATATTCCCCGGTATGACCACCAGTCTCGAGCTTTCCCGCAAAATATCAATAAAATCGATGAAGGAAGCCGAAAGCGCCGGAAGCGAGCTGTTTCTTGTCGCTCAGAAGGACGCGTCGGTAGTTGAACCCACTTACGACGATCTGCACAAAACGGGCGTCATAGCACGGATCGTACACTCAATACATCTGCCGAACGGCAACTGGCAGCTCATGGTCGAAGGTCTTGCACGCGCAGAGCTTTTGTATACCAAAGAAGAAAACGGCGTTCTGTTCGCCGATATCCTTCAAAAAAACATCACGTATGAGATCGATTATTTCGAAGCAAGGCGCGCTATTGCAGACTGCACCGCCGCACTTGAAGCTTATCTGAAATTTTTTACCAAGCCGGCTGAAGAGGTCCTCGGCGAGATCAAGAAGATCATCGAACCGGGTACATTTGCCGACAGCGTCGCATCGTCGTTTCTTATAAAAGTCGAAGACAAGCAAAAGGTTCTTGACATCGCAAACCCGCTTCAGCGCGTCGAAGAAGTCAATTCCATCCTCGATTATGAGATCGACGTAATGGAGCTTGAAGGCTCTATCCATACACGCGTACGCCAGCACCTGAACAAAACGCAAAAGGACATATATCTGCGCGAACAGCTCCGCGTTATTGAAAACGAGCTTGGTATATACGACGAGGAAGACGACGGCGAGGACGACAGCTCCTACGCAAAGCGCATACATCAGCGCAAGCTTCCCGAAGATATCACCAAGGCTCTGCTTGCCGAAAACGCCAAGCTCAAAAAAATGCAGTTCGGCTCTCCCGAAGCAACCGTAATCAGAAACTATATCGAGACCTGCCTTGAGCTCCCCTGGAACAAGATGAGCAAGGACAGAACCGATATCAGGCTCGCCAAAAAGATACTCGACGAGGATCACGACGGGCTCACCAAGGTAAAAGAACGCATTCTGGAATTCATGGCGGTCAAACAGCTTTCGCCCGAGCTCGACGGACAGATACTCTGCCTTGTCGGTCCTCCCGGCGTCGGCAAGACATCGATCGTCAAATCGATCGCCAGAGCCACCAACAGAAAATACGTACGCATCGCCCTCGGCGGCATCCGCGATGAGGCAGAGATCCGCGGTCACCGCAAAACATATATCGGCTCGATGC
Source organism: uncultured Ruminococcus sp. (assembly GCA_964630005.1). Classification (GTDB taxonomy): domain Bacteria; phylum Bacillota; class Clostridia; order Oscillospirales; family CAG-382; genus UBA1206. The sequence goes on from CAZVSW010000093.1 coordinate 6,574, forward strand.
CCGGACGCATCATAAACGGGCTTAAGATAGCCGGTACTGCAAACCCCGTCATGCTCCTCGACGAGGTGGATAAGCTCACCGCAGACGCTCACGGCGACCCCACGAGCGCGCTTCTGGAAGTTCTCGATTCCGATCAGAACAAGACCTTCCGCGACCATTTTGTCGAGCTACCCATCGACCTTTCGGGATGCATGTTCATCGCGACAGCCAATACCACCGAAACGATCCCCATGCCGCTGCTCGACCGTATGGAGATCATATATATGGACAGCTATTCCGATTCAGAAAAACTGTCTATCGCCAAAAACCACCTGATACCCAAACAGCTTAAGCGCCACGGTCTGAAAAAATCTCAGTTGCGCTTTACCGACGACGGCATCAACGAAGTCATACTCCGTTATACCAAGGAGTCGGGCGTAAGAAACCTCGAACGCGAGATAGCCTCTATCTGCCGCAAGACCGCAAAAGAGATCGTCGACGGCGATACAGCGAAAAAAGTTATCGACCGCAAGGCTGTTCCGGCACTGCTCGGACCGGAAAAGTTCCTTGCAGACAGCATTTACGCAAGCGACGAGGTCGGCATTGTCAACGGTCTTGCGTGGACACAGCTCGGCGGAGATATGTTACGCATAGAAGCCCTTTC
>CAZVSW010000094.1:0-7182 GCA_964630005.1 uncultured Ruminococcus sp.
GACGCAGTCACTCTCTGCGGGGCAGATCCCTATCTCATTGACCGCCCTGCGGACAAGGAGCTTAAGCTTGAATTTTACGGCGATTCGATAACCTGCGGTTACGGAGTTATGGGCAGTGACAGCTCGCCCGGATATGTCACCTTTGAACAGGACAGCACAAACGCCTATGCGTACATGACGGCTGAACTTCTGAACGCCGACGGTCGTTATATGTGCCGTTCGGGAAAGGGCATACTTGCCAACTGTCTCGGTGACAGAAATGATATTAAGATCTCTGATTTTTGGGCGTGGCATACTGCCGCTGCCGACGCATGGGATTTTTCTAAATGGACGCCCGATGTTTGCATTTTAAACTGCGGTACGAACGACGCCTGGGGCGGAATCGGCGACGAAGAGTTCGTTCAGCGCGGCGTCAGATTCCTTTCCGACGTCAGAAAAGCGCACCCTCACGCATCGATTATATGGGCTTACGGAATTATGGACGAATCGAAGCTCAAGGCGGTCGAGGAAGCCGTTAATATTTTCAGCCAAAGCGACGCTGATACATATTTCTTCCCGATTGCATCGATGGGTCATTTTGAAGGCGAAGTCGGCGGCGGCGGACATCCCAATACCGTGACGTCAAAGAGAGCTTCAAAACTGCTCGCAGAAAAGATCAAAGAGGTTTTGACAAACAAGCAGCGCTGATTGTCAGAATGGGCGGCGGCGGCATAGACTGAAGATAAAAGGGTGTGACATAATATGAAATGTCAGCGTAAGCTTATCGGTTGCTGTGCTTTGTCGTTTGCCTCAGGTGTTCTTCTCAGCATATTTTTGCCGTCAAGCGTCATGGTATGCGTTATATCCGTGGTCGTAGTGGGCGCAGGTGCAGCAACAATCTTCACATAGAGGGAGGATCTATATGAGAATCTATTGCATCAAAGCGCCGAGAATATTGAGACCGCTGCTTAGATTGTTTAAAAAATAAGCACATAAAAAAGGCGGGAATCAGATGTTTTGCACCTGATTCCCGCTTTTCTATGGTTTTTTAATAAAGCCAGCCGAGTCTGTAAAGCATTTCTGCCGAGAGGAGCGCGCCGCCGGCAGCGCCGCGGAGCGTGTTGTGAGAAAGGCAGACAAACTTGAGGTCGAAAATATTGTCTTCTCTGAGTCTTCCGACCGAAACGCCCATTCCGTCGTAAAGATCGCGGTCAAGACGTGTTTGCGGGCGGTTGGGCTCGTCGATATATGTTATAAACTGCTTGGGTGCGTGAGGCAGATCAAGCTCTTGCGGAAGTCCCTTGAAATCCGCCCAGCGCTGAAGAACAGTATTGATATCGGGCTTTTTGTTGAATTTAACCGCAACTGTTGCAAGGTGACCGTCTGATACAGGCACGCGTATGCACTGCGCGGATATGATCGGAGAAGAGGCGTTTTCGATATGATCGCCGATTCTCTTACCCCATACTTTGAGAGGTTCTTTTTCACTTTATTACTCTTCGCCGCCGATATAAGGTATTACATTATCGGTGATCTCGGGGAATTCCGCGAAGGTTTTGCCTGCTCCCGATATAGCCTGGAAGGTTGTGACAAACACCTGCGTGGGCTCAAAATCCAAAAGGGGAGTGAGCGCGGGAACATAGCTCTGAATCGAGCAGTTGGGCTTGACGGCGATAAAGCCTTTTTTTGTTCCGAGTCTCTTGCGCTGAGCCTCGATGATCTCAGCGTGAGCGCTGTTGATCTCGGGAATCATCATGGGGACGTCTGGTGTGTGACGGTTTGCGGAGTTATTGGAAACTACAGGTATTTCCGCTTTTGCATATGCCTCTTCGAGTGCGCGTATCTCGTCCTTGGGCATATCAACTGCACAAAGCACAAAGTCGACATGCTTTGCAATTTCGGGAATATCTGCGGCGTCATATACCGGCATGTCTTTAACGGAGTCGGGGCAGGGCATCGCCAGTTTCCAACGGCCGTTTATTGCCTCGGAATAGGGCTTTCCTGCGGAGCGCTTACTTGCCGCAAGGCAAGTGAGATCAAAATACGGGTGATTTTGAAGAAGGGTTATGAAACGCTGACCCACCATACCGGTGGCGCCGACGATTCCGACACGAAGTTTGTTCATAGATATATTCTCCTGAGTTAGATTAAGCTTGCGTAAATGCCGGGAACACTGCCTTCTATGACGACAGCACCGCAGCATTTGGAATAGAAGTTGGTCGGACCGGCCGAACCGATTATTCCGTAACCATAGCCTTCATCGCGAAGCGCCTCCATACAGCGCATGAGCAGCGCTCTGCCGATCTGGCGGCCGCGATATTCCGGATCAACGCCGGTAGGACCGAAAAAGGCCTTGTAAGTACAGTCATAGCCGGCAAAGCCGACGATCTTTTTTTCGGCGGTGTCATAGGCGACAAAGCATGATACAGGGAAGCGGGTGAAAGCGGTATCGGTTTCATTTGCCCAGCCTTCGTGAAAATGCTTTACGATAAAATCGTGTACCTTGTTTTTATTGGGCGTCATAGGACGGATGATCTTAATGTTCTGAGCTTCGAGCGTGGCATAAAGCTCACGGCTGTCGGGAAGATCATATAATTTTACGAGCATATCGGGCATAACAGAACCTCCATTAAAACTTAAAGTTCATTTTTCTAAGAATTTCTTTTGCCATTGCATAGTGCGCCACAGGACCGGGATGCACTCTGTCGCCGGAAAAGGTCGTGCAGTAAATAGCGGAGCAGAGACGGTCTATCTCGGGCTGAAGATCGCAGTAGTCGACGCCGTACTCTTCGGCAAGGCGCTTGTTTATCGCAGAATATTCTATAACGCGCTTCATGAGCTTGTCTTCGCGGTTAAGCTCAAAAAAGATAGGCGAAATAAGCATCATTCCCTTAAGCTGCTTGCTGTTTTCAAGAATAAAGCGCAGGTTCTTTTCATATTCCTCGGCGTCTACTGCCATTTCCGGGTTCATATAAGTATCGTACGAGCGCCAGATATCGTTGACGCCGATCATCAGTGTGGCATAATCGGGTTTGATCTCGTTAAGATCCGCGATCCAACGCGCTGCGACGTGACGGCTTGTTTCGCCGGAAATGCCCATGTTGACAACCTTAATGCGTTTTTCGGGGCATGCGGCGGTGATCATCTCGTGCACTCTGTTTACATATCCTCCGCCGAGACCGCAAAAATACGTGCCTACAGGGCGCGCTCTTCCTGCGTCGGTGACAGAGTCGCCGGACATCATGATGACAGTTTCGTTTTCAAAGTCGTTAAAATTCATATCAGAAATACTCTCCTATTAGCAGAGCCGACAACTCCTTTGGAAATGTCGGCTCAGATTTGATTTTTTGAATATCTTATTCGGAAACAGGTTCAGAGCTTTCGTCGCCGCCGACCGCAACGGGTTTGCCGGAAATGCTCTTATAGATTCCGGTGATCGTATCCCAGTCGGTGATATCGCCGTTGCCGGTAAGGTTGAGCGTGGTAAGCTTGTCGGGGTTAAACGCGTCGGCGAGAACTGCAACGGATTTGATCTTGTTATCCTTGAGGTTGACAGTTACCGCGGATTTAAGACCCTTAAGACCGGAAACATCGACGATCTCGTTACCTTCAAGGTCAAGGGTGGTGAGTGTGGTAAAGCTGCCGATGTTGGATATATCCGCGATCTTATTCTTGCTGAGAGCGAGAGAAGTGATTGCGGGGAGATCCTTCAGCGCGGAGATATCGATGATCTCGTTTTCGGAAGCGTCGAGCGATGTAAGAGCCTTAAGATCGTAAACGTTCAGCAGATTGGTGATCTTATTCTTGGCAAGGTTTACCGAAACAAGCTTTTCGTTGCCGTGAATACCTTCAACACGAGCGATCTCGTTACTCGAAGCGTCTATAGAAGTGAGGTTGCTGAGACCGGAAATATCGGGCAGGATGGTGAGCTTATTGTTGTTGAGAGTGAGAGTGCTAAGCGCTTTGAGCCCGGTGACAACGCTTGCATTTGCGATCTGGCAGTTGGAAGCGTAAAGAGTTTCGAGCTTGGACATATCTTTGAGCGCGGAGATATCGGTGAGATTTTCGTTTTGCGCGATGCTGAGCGCGGTGATATTTGTGAGCTTGCCAAGAGCGGAAATGTCGGTCAGCTTATTATCGCTGAAGTCGACAACGGTGAGCTGTGTCATGTCGGCAATTGCGGAGATATCTTCGATCGCGTTGCCGGAGCAGAGAATTTCCGTGATGTTCTTAAGCGAGCTTACAGCGGAGATATCGCTGATATTACAGCCGGAAAAGTCAACCGATTTGAGCTCGGTGAGCTTTTCGATGCCTGTGAGAGAACTTATTCCGGAGTTTGAGAGGAAGAGGTATTCAAGCTTTGTGAGCGACGAAATTGCGTCAACGCTTGAAAGACCTTCGATCTTCATGCTCTTGAAAATGTCGTCGGCAGATACGGTGAAGCTGTTTCCCATAAACATGCTGAGATAAATCATGGAGTATGAAATTTCGGAAACGTCACGGGAATTGATCGCGGAAAGATAGCGCAGATTTCTGAAGAGCTTGAAATCTTCTGCTTTTGTGAAGTAAGCGGGGATGATGAAATAGTCCTTCTGATAGACCTGACCGGGGATCTCGCTTGTTTCGGAGCTTTGATCCGTGCTGGTATCGGGCTCGGACGTTTCGTCATTTGAATTGCCGTTGCCTGCGTCGGCTTCGGCGAGCAGGGAATCGGCGTAATCTTTAGTACCGAGGATTATATAAGGGTAGAGATTGATTCCGTTGCTGTCATAGACATGGAAGCTGTAGCGGAAATATTCGAACTGATCCAGGAAATCCTGATCAACTTCACGCGGGGTGATATCAAAAACTTCTGCAAGGGTCTTAACAAAATTCTGATCTTTAAAAAGTTTGTTCGTGGTTCTGTATGCGCTGACAATAACTGCGGCAGAAAGAATGGCAACTATAAGGCATAGCACGACCGTAATAATCAGCGTACGTTTGAGCTGAGACTTGGTGTATTTCGCCATGGCGGCAAACCTCCGTATATTTGATGCTTAGGCGCGGCAGAAATGGCGCTTGGCGCTGACGATTCTGCGCGTCTAAAATAATATATCACATTTTGATGAAAAAAGCAACAGCTAATATTAAAATTATATCAAAAAGCGTTTTCAGCTTTTCTTATAGGCGAAGACGGAACGGAAAAACACCTTGTGTGAATTCCAATATTCCATCGTTCTGCCGTAATTCAGTCCGCCTTCCTTAGGAGCGCCACGCATACAGATGTACGCGTCGTCGGGCAGCAGCGAAAAGCCGGTCTGTCTGAAAAACGGGAGCTCGCTTATCTTAACGCCGTATTCCTCGCTGTTTCTCGGTATCATGTCTGCGTCCAGCACATCGCTGAGCTTTACAAGGCAGTTAAGCTCGATCAGCTTGCGGTAAAAGGATTCTTCCAATATATAAATAAGCGAATCGCCCGCGGTAACCTCGGTCGTAAAGCGTTTTTGCGCTTCGGAGTTCATTTGATTTGCATAAGCGGCGAGCTCGGGAGTGACCGGCACAACGCTGATATCAAGAAGAGAAAAGCTCTTTTCGCCGTCGTTGTTATAGTCGATCATATAATTCTGTGAAAGCTCTGCCATATCCTCTTTTGCTTTTACGGAAAGATATTCAGGACCGACATACATGACCGCAACGTCGGGTTCGGTATTGTTTGACATCTGAACGAGAGCCGCGATAATGCCTATGACGATTATTACTCCGAAAATCGTCTGCCACTTGTAAAAATACCAGAAATTAGAAAATTTGGAGCTGAGCGATGCTTTGAGCTCGTTTGCGTCAAGTTCCGGGCGCAGTTCTTGCTTGTCTTTCATGAAAATATAAAACGGCTTTTGCCGTACCTTTCAGATTTATTTATATTAATTATAATCGATTGACGCGCAAGAGTCAAGCCCATTAACGCGGTATAGTTTTAGTTTTTCGTTAAATGAATGTAAAAAAGTGAGCTGTCAGGCGGTGACGCCGGTCTGATCTTTCGATTCCGCATACCATTTTTTGCATTGTTCGATCCTTGCGCCTTTGGGTGTGTCGCCGTGTTCAGGGTCGCAGGAATATTCGGTAAGCAGTTTGCACGGAATCTGCGGACATTCTCCGCAGTGCGAAAAGCCCTTTTCCTGACAGCATACCACCACAGGGCACTCCCCGTGAAACGGATGACCGTTTGTTTCTATACAACCGCCGCAGCCGCAGCTTTCTTTCCATTCGCATCCGGTGCAATGCAGTCCGCATCTTGAGTCTATCATCAATGACACTCCTTTTTATAACAATATGAAGCATATTTGTTAGTCGTATTAAACGTTAATTTTTTCGAACAATTTAACGTTCAATGACTGAAGCCCCTGCTTTATTCAATTATATCACATCATAATTGATAAATCAATACAAATGTTGTTGGAGTAATTTTTGCTGTCATCACTTGAAAATCGATTGCCGATGTGTTATTATAGTAATCAAGAATTAATTCCGAGGTGAGTATACTTGAAAATTTCGACTAAGGGGCGCTATGCATTAAGAATGATGCTTGATATGGCTGAACATCAATCTGACGGTTACGTGGCTTTGAAGGATATTGCCGAGAGGCAGAATATTTCAAAAAAATACCTGGAACAGATCATTCCGATTTTAAACAGACCGGACATGCTTAAGGCGGCGAGAGGCGCTCAGGGCGGATACCGCCTTGCAAAATCGCCTGATAAATATACCGTTGGCGAAATTCTCCGCCTTACAGAAGTGTCGATCGCACCGACGCTTTGCTCCGAGGAAGAGCATGTCTCCTGCGAACGCAGTGCCGATTGTTGCATGCTTCCTGTGTGGCAGGGGCTGTATCGGGTTGTAAACGAATATCTCGACGGTATCACGCTTCAGGATATTATCGATCAGAGCGAAGCGCGCATGACAGATGATTATATGATTTAAGAACACGCGCGTTTGGCATTAGTGTGAACAGGCTTCGGAACTTATGCAAATTTGAATTCCATATGACCGCAAAATAGGGCTGTCACAAGTGAAAATTTACACTTGTGACAGCCCGTAGTATTTTTTATGTATGTTCCGTTTAACAATAACGCAGCGCCGCAAACAATGATTTAATAATATCCGTCGCGGAGCGACACCTCTTAAAGAAAGAGGGGTTCGGGGAGAAAACAGCCGCAGGCTGTTGTCTTC
>CAZVSW010000095.1:0-7158 GCA_964630005.1 uncultured Ruminococcus sp.
GTCAAGTGAAAGCTCATATTTTTTCTTTATAGCTATATCGGTAATTTTACTTACCGCCTCAATAAATTTTTCGTATTCGCTTGTTTCTTCGGGAATAAATTTGTTTGCCGTAGCGGTTTTAGAACTGCCTTTCGGTTGGCTCACTTCCGGCTGTTCCAACGCGTTGCAGGCAGAAAGCAAGAGTATACAGACTAAAATGAATATAATAAATATGCTTTGTTTCATGGTGTTTCCTCCTCTAGTTATACATAATATCTTCGATTGTCCAGTCATCATAGTTTCCATTTACATTCATGTCGACAAACTTTATGTCTTTTCCAGCAGCGTCTTTATAGTGTTTTAAATAAGCTCTTACATCGGCAACGGTATTTTCATATTTTCCATCTTTTTTATAAAAAAACATGTTGATAAAATAATCTGTAGCTCTGCTCAGTTCATATGAATCAACTGCTTTATTCATTGTAATAAGAATTTTAGGGGAAGCTGCTTGTAGTGCGCTTCCAAAAGACCCATAACCAGTCAAGCAAGCAGATATAATAATCATATTGGTATTGCTCAAAGTGTCAGACATTCCACCGGTTGGAATATTGAAGTGGTCTCTGATGTTTTGGTCGGTAATATAATCACCGCTATTTGCTATAACCAAATAATCGTCCATTCCATGTGATTCAAAGAAGAATATTTTTGACGAAGCCATCGCCCCGCAAAACTCTGCTTCGTTCATTCCGACGAAACCGTCTCTCGTACCGTTATATACTCCGATTGGATATGTTTCATTGGCATTATGAAGAGCCTCATACCAATCATCAACGCGTTCGCTAAAACCTCCTACATCCTCGAAAGGAACACGGTATAAAGATGCTCCGCTTGGCTCGGGAGGACCTTCTACATTCACGGTATACTTCGCGCTTACCTCTTTACCATTACCATCCACAGTACTGGCGGTGATTTCTACAGTTCCCGTCTTATAGGCTGTAACAACTCCATTTTGGTCAACAGATGCAATATCAGAATCGGAAGAGGAATAAACCGGTTTGTCATTGATTTTTTCGTAACTCTTGTCAATAACTTTATATATTGATGCAGTTCTCTGATAGGTACGATTTGAAAGAGTAGACGACTCCAATGTAATAAAATCACCTTGTAACTGCTCGTCCCAAAAAACAGCTCTATCTGAATCATTTGGAAGCACTTTGATTAGCATTCTATCCATAGAACTGCCATATTTTACACAAAGAAAATCAGAACCAGCATTAATGCCTGTTATGCCGTTGGCATCTATACTTATGATACCTTCATCGGACTCGCAAGTGAATACAATATCAATCGGTTCGTCCCTCAATGTAGTGGTTTCTATTTCTGGCATGAAACGTTCGCCGACATGAATAGTTTTGGACTTCTCTTTGAAAGAAACATAATCTATTATTTCACGTTGTAAAACATTTATTGTCATGAATTGACTTACCGTGCTGTTTGGAATTGTTGCGGTTATGGTTACTGTGCCAAAGCCTGTCGCCGTATATGCGCCGGTATTTTCATTATCAATTCTGATTATGTCGCTGTCGCTTGATGACCACACCAGTGATGAATAAGCAGGATTGGAAACAGTGGCACTGAAATAGCCGGTATCTTCCTGTGTAATTGTATTGTTTGGTTCTTGAATAGTTATTGTAGGCTCAATAACAGTAACATTACACCATTTCAATGTACTATTGTGATCTTTTACCCATACGCCCGCTTGGGTAACGCCTGCATTTGCGCCTGTAATAACTCCGTTATACCCCATTGTGGCTATTGAAGTATCGTTTATTCCATAATAAACTTGAGGGGGATTATCAGGCAAGTAGCTATTATATGTTAAGGAATAGCTTTGCCCTTTAAGCAACGTAATATTAGTCGCGCTCAGGGAGCTAATGCCATAAATATGCGTTGCCAAACCGCGTTGAAGGTCATATCCTTGCAAAGTTGCAACGCTTATTCCCGCGCCGGGAGCTAACCCCGATATAATTCCGGTAAAACGACCTATGGTAAAATAATCATTGCTACCTTCCCAGTATACACCGTTATTAGTGCCGGTAACAGTAGCTGTAAGCGTCGTCGTTTCGCCGACATATACTTCGGCAACCGGCTGATCAATAGTTAATGTTATAGGATCGTTGATTACATGTATCGTAACGGCAGAACCTACCGTAGGACGATCTGAAAGATATATAAACAATGTTGCATCAAAAGATCCTTGAGCATCATATACAGTAACAGAATTGTTAGTTACCCCAATCCCATTAGAATTGTAAACCTGTATCTCTGTGTTTGAATTTGTATATGAAGTAGAAACATCAAAGTAATATGTGTCGCCGTTTTTCATATAAAGTTCGGTTACACCTACGTCAAAATATATAACTTCAACTGCGCATGATGCCTGAGGGACGGTAGGCTGCCCATGATCAGCGACTGCTACGATAGAACTGCCAATAGATGTGCCGGTCACTCGTACATGATCATTACCGCCATAGTATGAAATGCTTACACAGTCATCGCCGGCAGTATACCAGTGCAAGGTGTTTATACTACTATAATTAAATGCTTGAATACTAAAACTGCTTCCTAATTTCACAGCATTTTCGGTCGGATAAACTGAAAAACCGTCCGGTGGTGAAATCCTTCTTAGTTCAAATGGTTCATCAAGCCATTTTTGAAATTCTGCCTGTGTTTTAAATCCATAATCTGAATACTTTAAGTCTTTTTGAGCGAAATCCTTGTTTTTAAGGTTTTTACCTTCAAGGCTTTTTTGTGCGTTCTCTCTTATTGAAGCGCGGATTTCGGGAGTCATGAGCTTTTCCTGCTCCTCCATTATTTTCTGCAATATATCCTCGGTATCAGTCTTTTTATCCAACACCTCGGATAATTTGTTTCCGGCTTCATTCTTTTTTACTTCAACATATTCTTCTGCGTATGCAGGCACAATCTGAATAAGTGAGAAAATGAGAACAAAAGCTACAATTGACGATAATAGTTTTTTTAACATCTGGTTATACTCCTTATTTAGATATTTTTGTTGAGACGTATTCTTCTGAAACCTGCGCTCCTTTCTATTTGCGGTGTACTGTAGGCGGAAATACATCATATTAATACTCATGATAATATTATATTATCACACAAAATTCAAAAGTCAAGTACGTTATTGGTAAAAATATCCTATAGCACTAAGAATCTACTTCTTGCATGATTTCAGTGCCTGTGTTTTGTGCAATATACCTATATGGTATTTCATGCTATGGGTTTTAGTTCGCTTCTTTATAAGGAAAACAGGCTGAATCAGATTCTAAAACAAGCATCTGATTCAGATCATTAAGAGTTTTTATATCAAACCGCGTTTTTTGTTTCCATTTTCGGAACGCGGAGAACGATTTCTATACTGTCGCCGCAGTCGCGCTGTTCGCGTTCTACTCTCACTCCGAAATCCCCGACGATACGGATCGCGTTATCGATTGAATTCATAAACAGCCCAAGGTCGGTCATTCGTCCGTGCTTTTTCGCCGGCTGTTTTTTTTCGGCTTTTTTGACTGCGGCAGGCGGAGTAAGGATCATTCCGACTGCCCGTTCCGCATCTGCGGCTGACATTTCGAATTCAATGAACTTGTCAAGCAGTTTAGCCCGTTTTTTTCTGTCGTCGATGCGTACGAGGGCGCGTGCGTGACGTTCGGTAAGCCCGGCTTTGAGGATCTTCTCGCGTTCATCCGGTGTAAGACGGAGCAGACGAAGCTTATTTGCGATCGACGGCTGGCTTATCGAAAACTTTTTGGCAAGCTCCGTCTGTGACAGTCCGGTCATGACAAGCATATCGTTAAGCGCGGATGCTATATCAAAAAACGACAGATCCTCGCGGAATACGTTTTCAGTGAAGGCGATGCACGACAGATCGCTTTGACTGCAATCGTTTATGATACACGGAACTTCGTTTATCCCGGCGTTCATGGCGGCCCGCCACCTCCGTTCGCCCGCGATAATGCAATATTTCTTTGCCGGTATCATCTGACCGTTTACAATTGAGGGTATCTTTCCTTTCGGCGCTATGCATATCGGCTGGAGTACGCCGTATTGGCGAATGCTTTCGGTAAGCGCCGCCAAAGAATCCTCGTCAAAGCTGCTTCTCGACTGCATGGGGTTTGGTCTGAGCTCTCCTATTGGTACAAATACGACCTTGTTTTTTTTATTCAGCATCATGACATCCTCCTAAAATAAAAACGGCTTACGCCGTACATGAGTATAGCATAAGCCGCGTGTATTATTATGTTGAAAACGGTTAGAGGGAAAATAGCTTTTTTTGACGCAATGTGATGCTTTCGCCGTGTTTTTCGACGATTCCGATTCCAAAAAATCCGTTGCTGTCGTATAATCTGAAAATATCGTCTGGCAGCGCCCTCAGGCGAAGCTTGCGAATTTCCACGGCACAGCCGTTTTTGATAAGACGTGCTGAAAAATCGTTTATGCGCGCAGCAGGGAAGAAGTCTACTGCCGAATCTATCGGTGTGAGACGCGCTGCGATCTCATCGCGGGTAAGCTCCCTGAGACCTTCAAGAGTGATGGTGTCTTCAATCCCAAAACGTCCGACGCTGACGCGCTCCAGTTCGCCCATACAAGCACCGCAGCCAAGCTTTTTTCCGATATCGGCGCAAAGCGTGCGTATGTATGTACCGCGTGAACAGCGCACATCGATATAAAATGTGCCTTCATTTTCAGATACGCTCGCCGAATGAACGATTACCTTTCTCGGCTCGCGTTCAATCTGAACGCCGTCGCGCGCGAGATTGACAAGCTTCAGCCCGTCGACCTTCAAAGCGGAATACATCGGAGGAATCTGCATGTACTCCCCAACAAACGAAGAAACAACGTCTTCGATCTGTTTTATATCCGGCAATGGTCCTTCGTATTCCTTAAGTACCGTTCCGGTGACGTCCTCAGTGTCAGTTTCTTTACCCAATACCAGCGTCGCCTTATAGTGCTTGTCGTGCTCAACAAGAAATTCGCTGAGCTTTGAAGCCTCTCCGAGCATGACGGGAAGCACTCCGGTGGCTTGCGGATCGAGAGTTCCGCAGTGCCCGGCTTTTTTCACACCGCATATCCGTTTGGCAACGTTTACTGCGGTCTGAGAGGTGATGCCTTTGGGTTTGTAGAGGTTTAAGATACCGTTAATACTTCGCGAATTCATTGGCAAGCTCGTCCAAAAGCTTTGCCTTGGCGTCCTCGATGCTCGTGCGGAAACGGCATCCTGCCGCGTGGAGGTGACCGCCGCCGCCGAAGGACGAAGCAAGCGCCGCCACGTCGTAATAATCGTTTGAACGTATTGAAGCCTTGATCTCGTCGGCCTTGCGGCGTATTACGATCGATACCTCGACGCCGGCAATCTGGCGCGGGATCTGGTTCACGCAGTCGATATCGCTGTCTATTGAGATATCCGACGGAAGATTTTCGAGGCAAACCACGCAGACCTTGCCGCCGTAGTAAAATTCGAGCGAATTATAAGCGAGCTGTTCGAGGGCGATCTGATTGCGGCTTTTATTTTCAAATATCAGTCGGTTGATCTTTGAAAAATCTATGCCGGTCTTTATCAGCTTGGCGGCGATCGTATGGGTTTCGGGGCGTGTTGACGAATACTTGAAACAGCCGCTGTCGGATGAAATTGCGGCGTACAGCTGATAAGCAATCGCCTTATCGAGCGCGATTCCCATTGCATCTCCGAGAAGGGCAATGATCTCGCCGGTTGCGGGGTAGGTATCAAATATCAGTCTTTGTTTGCAGGCGATCGTATTGATCTTGTGGTGGTCGATCGACAGATCGAACACGATTGAATCAAGAAGATCGGCAGACATGCCTCTGAGCATCGGAGCTGAGGCAATGTCAACGCTGACGAGCGTGTGCTCGCCGCTTGGAATAACGTTGGTAAGCGCTATTCCGCTTTCGGCAGAAAGAAAGGCGAGTCTTTCCGGAATAGCCTCCGGATTGTACACCGTTACTTCCTTATCGATGCGTTCAAGCATGAGTGCAAGCGCAAATGCAGAGCCGAGCGTATCGCCGTCGGCGCTGGCGTGAGTGAAAATGATATAATCGTTATTGGCTTTAAGAAATTCTGCTGCTTCTGAGAAAGTAATATCCATTGGCAATCAGTCCTTGATATCCTTTAAAATCTTATTGATCCGAACGGCTTTTTCGCCCGAATCGTCGTGAATGAACACGAGCTTGGGCGTAAGGCGCAGGTTCAGCCGTTCGGCAAGCGAGCTGCGGATAAAACCGTTGGCGCTGTCAAGACCTTTTTTAACCTTGGCCGGGTCGCCGTTCATGACGCTGAAATAAACCTTGGCGACAGAGAGATCCTTCGCCACGTCTGCACCTGTTACAGATACAAACGGTTCGGAAACTCTGGGGTCTTTTATATTTCTGAATATTTGCGCCAACTCGCACATTAACAGTTCATTAAGCTGATCCTGTCTGTATCCTGCCATATTATTTTGCAACTTCCTCCATTATATAAGCTTCGAGTACATCGCCGACCTTGATGTCGTTGAAACGTTCAAGCCCGATACCGCACTCAAACGACTGAGCGACCTCGCGTGCGTCGTCCTTGAAGCGCTTGAGAGACGAGATCTTGTCTTCTGATATGATAACGCCGTTTCTGATGATTCGGATAAGAGAGTTACGCGTGACTTTTCCGTCTGTGACATAAGAACCGGCGATCGTACCGACATTCGGCACGTGGATGGTCTGGCGTACCTCGGCTCTGCCGAGTATGACTTCTCTGAAGGTGGGCGCAAGCATACCCTTCATGGCGGCTTCTATCTCTCCGATACAGTCGTAGATGATACGGTAGGTACGGATGTCCACCTTGCTTTCGGCGGCTTTGTCAAGCGCTACTTTATCGGGACGTACGTTAAAGCCGACAATGATGGCGTTTGAAGCGGAAGCAAGCATAACGTCACTTTCTATTATAGCCCCTACGCCGGCGTGAATAACACTGACTTTGACTTCTTCGTTGGAAATCTTTTGAAGCGACTGCTTAACAGCTTCGGCAGAGCCATGATCGTCCGCCTTTACGATGATGTTAAGCGTCTTTGTGCCGCTTTCAGCCTGTTTGAAGAAGTCGTCGAGGCTGACCTTGGTCTC
>CAZVSW010000096.1:0-6996 GCA_964630005.1 uncultured Ruminococcus sp.
GGTATAATAACTTTTGCCCTGTCGTGTCTCGGCGTGAAGCTTGGCAGTATCTTCGGTGTTAAATATAAAAAAAGAGCCGAGATCTTCGGCGGCGTTGTACTCATATTGCTGGGAATCAAGATTCTGTTCGAGCATCTTGGAATAATAAGTTTTTAAAGGATCGGAAGCTATGAACGATTATGAAAAAATGAAAAGCGGCGAGCTGTATCTGCCGACAAGCGAGGAGCTTCAAAAAGAACAGCAGGCGCGCATGGAGATGCTTTATGATTTCAATGCTACGCGTCCGTGCGAGCTTGAAAAGAGAACGCAAATGCTTAAGGAAATGTTTGCCGAGATCGGAGAGGGTTGTTACATAGAACCGCCGTTTCACGCCAACTGGGCGGGCAAGCACGCGCATTTCGGCAAGAACGTGTATTGTAATTTCAATCTTACGCTTGTTGACGATACCGATATATATGTCGGCAGTTACACCATGATAGGTCCGAATGTTACGATCGCGTCTGCGGGTCATCCTATTCTGCCGGAGCTCAGACTTAAGGCGTACCAGTTCAACATGCCCGTGCGCATAGGCGAAAACTGCTGGATAGGCGCGGGCGTTACCATTGTTCCGGGAGTGACGATAGGGAATAACAGTGTAATAGGCGCAGGCAGCGTTGTTACAAAGGACATTCCCGAAAATTCCGTCGCAGTCGGCTGTCCCTGCCGCGTTTTAAGAACCATAAACGATAGTGACAGAGAATATTACTATAAAAATAAAAAAATACCGCCCGAGATACTTCAAAAATGAAGCATTCACTTTGGCGGAATGAAGCGAAGCAAGCTTATTGTGCCGAAGGGCAAATTTCACCAAAAAAACTCGTCAATGACGAGTTTTTTTCTGGTGGAGACGAGGGGGCTCGAACCCATGACCTCTCGGATGTGAACCGAACGCTCTGACCAACTGAGCTACGCCTCCGTATGGGGTTATATGCGCGTTTAACGTCATATAAATTCTTATATGATCTTTAACGGCGTTGTTATTATATCACTGTCAGGAGCAAAATGCAATACCAAAACAAAAAAAGTTGAACAGATTGTCCTCGCTTGCCTGAAGTATTGCCGCTTGCCGCCCACATTACAGCGAAAAATATATTTTTAATGACTAATAACGAAAAAAATTAACATTTTCTCTAAAAATTACTTGACAAACGGGATTTTGTATGATATACTGTTTTTGCTCATAAGTGGATCAAGCGGATTCATGTCCTTTTCCTCTGTGATGGTAATACGTTTTCTCTGATCGGCGGTGTTTTTAATGCAGGTTAATCTTTCTGATTTGTCCGACGAAGCCCGCCGTGAACTCATCATGGCTTCGAGAAACGGCGACGGCGAATCTTTTGAAATATTATGCGCGTCATTCAGGCCGTTGATCTACAAATATATAATGTCGCTGAACGTACAGGCGTCCGAACGTGACGACCTATATCAGGAAGGTCTTATCGGTCTGCTAAAGGCAGTCCGCAGTTATGACCATGAAACTTCCTCTTTTTCCACGTATGCTTTTGTTTGCATTAAACGCAGTATTATCAGCGCTCTCAGAAAGCTTAACAGAAATAATCGGTTTGAACTTTCAGCAGATCCCAACTCCGTGCTCCCCGAAACGCTCTGGGAATCCTCACCGGAACTAGGAATCGTTGAACGCGAAAGGTATGACTCATTTGTAAACGATCTTTCTCCGTTTGAAAAGTCTGCTTTTCGTATGTATATGCGCGGCGCGTCATACAGCAGAATGGCGTCGGAGCTTTCGTGCTCCGAAAAAAGCATTGATAACGCAATGACACGCATAAAAGCAAAATTCAAACGCAGAATGAAGCAGGATAATACGCCTTTGTAGCTTAAAAAAAGCAGTGAAGCGGGGAATTGATACGCTCATTTATGACGGTTGAATCCGTCCAAGGTGATTATAAATATTTATTTTTTCAAGCGAGGTAAAACCTTATGTACGAAGACAAGACTCTTGTATGCAAAGAGTGCGGTGCTGAATTTGTTTTCTCCGCCGGCGAGCAGGAATTTTACGCATCCCGCGGATTCCAGAACGAGCCCCAGAGATGCAAAGCTTGCAGAGACAAAAAGAAGGAAGCTTCCAAGACTCCCAGAGAAATGCACACTGCTATCTGCGCAAGCTGCGGCAAGGAAGCAAAGATCCCCTTTACTCCCTCTGATGACAGACCTGTATATTGCAGCGACTGCTTTGCAGCATTGAAGCAGCAGAAGTAATTTTTTAATAAAGTTATTTTTAGTCTTGAAAAACCGCAGATTGCTGACAAAGTACTTAATACGATCGTGATTAAACTTCGCGCAATCTGAACGCGAAAAATATGAGCAAAAAGCTGGCTTTTTGCTCATATTTTTGTTGATCTGATTGTATTTATGAAGCCCTCTGACGCCCCTTTCCTTCCGAATACGGAACAGCTTCGCGGGGTGTCAGCAGTCCGAGCCGCCTTTTGGCGGTTTTTTGTTTGCTGTGCGATATAAATATGTATTAAGTAAGTCCGTTCATTTCGTCGACGAAGTCGGAGCTTTTTGCGGTCAGCTCCGTCCAAGCGGGCTTGAACCCGCTTTTTATGGCGTTCCTCACCGACCGTATATTTGACCATGCGGCGCAGTAAAACGGAACTTTGTCCCGTTTGAGAATCTCCGTGGCGAGCGTGCTTGTAAGCGCCGACGCGATCCCTTTCCGGCGGTATTCAGGAAGTACGTCGACTCCGATCTGCCACATATCGTCACAGTCTGCCGAGCATCCGGCAAGCCCGACGAGCTTATCCCCATCATAAGCGCCGACGCCCAGCACATCAAGCTCCCTGCGCTTTTCACACAAGGCGTTGCTCCATTCGGGAAGATATAGCCCGGAAAAATCGTCATGGCTCATGAGCCTCAGCTCATATGCACACTCAGACGGGCAAAGAACAGTTGCGCCAGGTAGAAAGTATTCCGCCATAGAGCACAGCTTTAAGCCGCGTTTTTGAAGCGCATCGCTTAAAACATTTATTGCAGGAGTTTCAAAGCAACGGTACGACGGGAACCTGGTTATATATTCCTCCACAACAGCGCGAAGGCTTTCGTCAATTGAGGCGACGATGTTGTTGCCGTACGATATGAGGTTACACGCGAGCGGAAGGTCGAGATATTTGCGTGCATCGGGGCTTGGCGCTGAAGCGACGATCACATTTTCTGCGCGCAAAAAATCTTCGGCGGCGCAATTGGCGTCGATCGCCGATTGGCGCAGTGCGATTTCAAGTATTGTCTGATTGTTCATTTGCGATATCATTTTTTATAATGTCAAAGGCTATTTCCGCTTTAAAAAGATCGCCGTCTACGGTAATCTCAAAGCCGCCTTTCTGAATTTCCGTGAAGCTTTTGGCAATCGAAAGACCGAGCCCGCTGCCTTCCGTGGAACGTGAGCTGTCGCCGCGTACGAAACGTTCGGTAAGCTCGCGACCCGAAACAGAAAGCTTTTCGCGCGAGATATTCTTAAAGGCCGCCACGGCTTTGCCGTTTTCTTCGCGGGCGGTGACATATACCCGTGTGTCGGGCAGTGAGTACTTGCATATATTTGAAAGCAGGTTTTCAAACACGCGCCAGAGCAGACGACCGTCAGCCATAACGTTGAGCGGCGCTTTTGCAAGCTCAAGCTCAAGATGAAGCCCGGAAGCGTCTATGCGCTCGGTAAACTCGCCGGTAGCCTGCTTCAGCATTTCGCATATGTCAAGCGGTTCGGCGTTGACGGCGATATTCCCCGTGCTCGCCTTGGACGCTTCGACCAGATCGACGGTAAGCTTTTTAAGCCGTGCCGATTGGCGTTTGAGCACGTCAAGATACTGCGCGCGCTGTTCGTCGGTCAGATTGTCGCGGTCGAGCAGGTCGACGTAGTTGATTATCGAGGTGATAGGGGTCTTTATGTCGTGCGACACGTTGGTTATAAGCTCTGCCTTGAATTTTTCGCTTTTTGTGCGTTCGTCGACTGCTTTTGCAAGCACGCTGTTAATGCTGTTCAGGTTTTTCGCGTGGCTTTTAAAATCAAGCATCATGCCTTCGGTGTCTATCTTATAGCTCATGTCGCCCTGAGCCAGCTTTTCCGCGCCCTGTCTCAGCCTGTCTGCCGACACCGCGGCAAGACAGATAACAACAATGGCGACGATGGAAAAGATCAGCCACAGCATAGTGATAATTCCGTTTTTGCTGTTCATGGTGAGCAGCGTAAGCGCGATATATATAAACGAAAGCACAAGGGACTTCCATACGATGGTAAGATTGCAAAACACCTTTTCAATGTCATAAGCCGCATGGCGGATGAGATGCCAAAAGAACAGACACACCTTTTTAAGCAGCATATCGTCCCACCATGTACCGGTTTTAACGCGCTTGGCAAATGTGTTCATAAGCAGGGCGAGTAAGGCGGATATGACAAGCAGACACGGGACGATCAAAAAGAGCGTCCAGAGCGCGAGGTCGAGAAGCAGCTTATAGGCGATCCACGCAGAGACGGTCATTCCGGCAATGAGGATCACGGCGTAGAGATCGAGCGGAAGCCTGTCCGCCATATTCAGGTGGATCTCATCGCTCTTGCGCCTTCTTCCTGCGCCGCACATTAAAAAGTACGCCAAAAACAGCGCTCCGGCAAAGCAGGAGATGGTGACGATGCAAAAGCCGTATTTTGCTTCATATACGAAGTCATAAAGATTATAGCCGTAATAAAAACCGTCCTTGCTCATGGGCGGATCTTTAAGCTCAATTGCAAGAGTTGCGCCGTCGGGAAGCGAACGTTCCATGCGCGTTTCGGCAAAAGAAGCGCCGCTGTCGGAAGCGTAGATCAGCTTGCCGTCTTTGCTTACGGTGTATATCAGGTTGTGAGAGATCTCCGCTTTTGGTTCGTTTACTGCAAAGCTTGCTTTTTCGAGCGCCTCTTCCATGTCGCGTCTGAGCTGACCGCTTTGGAGGTAGCTTGCCTCGGCGGGATATTCAAAATATCCTTCCACGACCGAATAAGCAAATCCTGTGCCAAAGGCGATGGTGCAGGAAAATGAGATTATAAAAAGCACGGCGGCAATGATCTTGAGGGTCAGAATACGGGGGAGTATCTTCATTCAGCGGGAGTCCTTTCCGATTTTATAGCCCTGTCCCCATACGACCTTTAAATAACGCGGTTCAGCCGGATTCAGCTCCAGCTTTTCGCGCAGGTGGCGTATGTGTACCGCCACGGTGTTTTCGGCGCCGATGGCGACGTCGTTCCAGACCTTGCTGTATATTTCGTTGGAGGAAAACACCTTGCCGGGATTTTGCATCAGAAGGTGGAGAATGTCATACTCGGTCGGAGTAAGGTTGACCGCCTCGCCATAGGCTTTGACGGTCTTGGAATTGTCGTCGAGCTCTATATCGCCGAGAGATATGACCGAATTATGACCGGCAGAGCCGCCGAGGGCGTTATAGCGGCGAAGCTGAGCCCGTACTCTCGCGTTGACCTCGACAGGGTTGAAGGGCTTGGTCACATAGTCGTCAGCGCCGACGTTGAGCCCGAGTATCTTATCTGTATCTTCGCTTTTTGCGGTGAGTAAAATGATCGGAAGATTGGAAAATTTTCTGATCTCGGCTATAGCGGTGATACCGTCCATCACAGGCATCATGACGTCGAGTAGCGCAAGCTCGATATTATTTCTGCGTATGACGTCCACCGCCTGACTGCCGTTATAGGCTTCAAAAACGGTGTGTCCGTCGGAGGACAGATATATTTTCAGCGCGGAAACGATGTCTTTTTCATCGTCGCAGACAAGTATATTACTCACAGTATATCACCTCAAAATATATTCTATCATATAAGCGCACTTTTTTCAACAATAAATTTTCAAAGTTTGCTTGACATGACAGCGCAGTCAAGTTATAATATCATTAAGTGAAGGGATGGCGGAAAAGCTTGTCTCTCCAAGTAAAAAGTACTCATGAAAGGATCATATAAAATGAGTGAAAAAATTAAAGCGGGAATTATCGGTACAGGTGGTATTTCCAATAACCATTTTAACGGCTATAAAGTTAGAAACGACGTCGAGGTCGTAGCGTGCTGCGATATCGACTTTGAAAAGGCAAAAAGATATGCAGAGGCAAAGGGTATTCCTCATGTCTACGGCAGCTATGACGAGATGCTCAAAAACGAACAGCTTGACTGTGTTTCCGTAACAACATGGAATGCGGCTCATAAGTGCGCAACCATCGCCGCCCTTGACGCAGGCGTAAACGTAATCTGCGAAAAGCCGATGGCAATGAACGCCGACGAAGCGCGTGAGATGGCTGAAGCTGCAAAGCGTAATAACAAGCTCCTTATGATCGGCTTTGTCAGACGCTATGGCAACGACGCCGCGATCGTCAAAAAGTTTATCGATGCCGGCGAGATGGGCGATATTTATTACGCAAAGGCTACATACCTCCGCCGTAACGGCTGCCCCGGCAGATGGTTCGGCGATAAGGAATATTCCGGCGGCGGTCCTCTTATCGACCTCGGCGTTCACGTCATGGACCTTGTGCGTTATCTCGCAGGCAACCCCAAGCCTGTTTCCGCATATGGATTTACATTCGATAAGCTTGGCTATAACAGAGCTGCCGGCGGTCAGAGCTGGATCGGCACTGAGAGCGGTATTGATTTCAAATATGACGTTGAAGACTTTGCCGGAGCTATTATCAAGTTTGACAATGGTCTTACCATGTCCCTTGAATCGAGCTTTAACCTCAACATCAAAAACGACGTCGGAAATATCGAGCTTTTCGGAACAAAGTCCGGCTGCAAGCTCGATCCTTCGGTCGAACTGTTCTCTGATATGGCAGGTATGCTTGTCGACGTGAAGCCGTTCGGCACGACCGCGCTTCAGTTTAACGGTCTGTTTGAAAATGAGATCAGCCACTTTGTAGATTGCGTTAAAGACAGCAGTAAGAAATGCATCTCTCCCGCAGAGGACGGCATCGTTCTTATGC
>CAZVSW010000097.1:0-6987 GCA_964630005.1 uncultured Ruminococcus sp.
TTTTTGGCGTTTTCGCGTTCGGTGCGCTTTTTTGATTCTTCGATGTGCATTCTGAAAAGCTCTTCAACTTTTACAAATCGCTCTTCTACATCCATTTGGCGTATGGCAATGACATTATCGCCCCAATCGGCATTGAGAATGGCTTTTTGCGCAGACTTGGGTGCGGAATTGAGCACGGATTGCAGGTCGGCGAGTTCAATGATAAGAAGCCGGCCGTCCTTACTGCGTTCGGTCTTTACGCTTACAACGTTATCCCAGGAAACATCGCCCACGCCTACGCCGCCGATCGTGAAGTCGGCGAAAGAATCGTTGCCGATGATAAGCGCGTTTTTGGGCTGTATTGTCTGGAAAAGGTTGTCGAAAGCGGAATAAGCGAAGAACAAAGTGCCGATTATGCCGGCGATATAAAAGATCGCCGTCGATGTTTCGGAAAGCTTTGTCGTATAGGCATAAATAACGCAGTATATTGAAAGCACGAGCAGTACTACGCTGAGCATTAGAAAGAGCGGTATATATCCTCTTGTGCGTCTTAATTTTATTATGTTGTTTTCTTCGGTTTGTCTGTCCATATCGTTAAGCCTCTCAAAAAATGATTATCAATAACCCGGTATCGGGTGCTCAAGAATGTATTTGATATAAATATCACGTCCTGCCGCCGACCAGTGAATACCGTCGATATCGCTTGCGGCGTAAGTACGGTTAAGGTTTCCGGCGGTGTCTTTCATGACCTCCGCTGCGTTCAGGTAATAATACCCGCGCTTTTTTGCAAGCTCAAGGAGCATCATGTTGTAGTGATCTATTTTGATGTTCAGGACCGGTATCTCTGTTTTGGTGATGCTCTGCGACTGAGTTCCCCAGGGCGGTGCGGATACCAAAACTATTATCGACGACGGAGACGCCGCCGCGATCTGATCAAGGAGCTTCTCATAATAGCGCAGATGATCGTCGTTCGGATATATCGCTATGCCGTTCGTTCCGAGGTTGAGATAGATTATCTCAGGTTTCAGTTGGGCAAGCCAGGCTATCGGAGTCTTTATGGCGTTCGACTGATTGTATACGGGGTCGGTTGTGTAGTTGGCGTACGTCGTTACGGCAAGTCCGCCGTATGCGATCACCGTTTTGTCTGCAAGTGCACGTCCGGGCAGTCCGAGATGATAGGTGATCGAGTCGCCGCAAAATGCGATTCTGTTAAGATAATCGTTTGAAACGGCGTCGCGTTTTTCAAGGTAGGTACCCTGAAACTTTTGAAAATCCGCCGTTGTGTACGACATGTTTGTGGGAACTTGGAGCGGGTACTCCTTGTCCTCATACGGAAAAAGCGTTTTAAGTACTTTTTCATTATATTGATCGGCGTCGTCGATAAACTGCTGCGTTTTCTTGTTCGCGGGCAGACGGCTGTCTGCGGGGATATAGACGTAGCTTGCGATACCGACTGCGGCTGCAACGGTTATACTGACTGTTGCATAGATCATTCTTTCAAATACAGTCATGAAAATTTCCTTTCGATGGGGTAGAACTCGGCACTATTCTTTCGTATATTTATCGTCGGCGAGTTCAAAATCAATAAGCTTGACCGGAGTATCGTCGTCATAGATAATACAGCTGAAAATAGGTGTATCGCTGCTTTCGGAAGCGAAAATTTCGAGATACATTCTGTTTTTTGCCTGTTCCTTTGAGGAATCATCCTCACTCTGGTTTATATACGCGGAGTAATCTTCAATGTCACTTTCAAATTGTGAAAATGCCGCAGAAAGATCTTCGCTGTACGGACGGTTAATTATATTCTCGGAAAGATCGATATATACATCCCCGAACGAAATTCTTTCAAAAACATATTCGTATTTAATGTTATCGGTAAGCCTGATGTTGCGCTCCTTGGTGCGGCGATAGACTTCATTGCAGATCTTGCCGTTGTCGTCGCGTATGCGGCAGTAGAGAGTTTCGCCCAAATGACCTTTTATGCGCAGACCGACTTCAAGCTCGTGGGCGGCCTCGGCGTAGACGTTGTTTATAAGTTGTATAGAGCCGTCTCTGTTCATATACTCCTTCGTGTGGACTTCGTATACGTCAAAACAGTTACGGTGTGGCAAATACGTCTCACGGGCGCTGTCACTTAAAATTGCGGTTTTTACAAGCTTGTCGTTCGAGCGCATCGCTATGGTCACGAATACGACGACCCAGACAAGGATAACGATGGCAAAGAACAGGTACTTCGGGAGTTTTTTCAGTACCTTGAGCAGTTTTTTCATGAACTTGCCGAACGGGCTTTTAGGCTGCCATTCGTTTTTTGTAAATACCTGACGTTCTTCGTCGAAGTCGTCGTCTCCTAAAAGATACATTTGTTTTTCCTTCCTATTAATTATATAGTGCAAAAAGCGGTCACTGATGATGCGCCGGTGTCATAGTTCGGACGCACGGGCGTAAATATCGCGGCTGACATAATGATAGTCGAAAAAATACGCTATCATTCAAGTTATCAACATCATACCGACCGAGTGCCGAAACCGTGAATGTCCGGAAAATCAGCAAAGTTATCAACATTGTCAACAGGGTTATCAACACCTTGGGCGGTAAAAAGTCGGTAATAACTTGTAAGTTATGTTAGTGAGTGATGACCGCGATAAAAATGGCGGGGGTTTATGACTATTTTTATCGAATATTATGCGAAGTATTTTTGGTCGAGAGAGCGCAGCTGAAGGGCAAGCGCAAGATGACGTGATTTGATGTCGTCAGAGCGGTCAAAGTCGGCGGCTGTGCGCGCTACACGGAGTATGCGGTCATAGCTTCTCGCCGAAAGCGACAGAGTGTCAAACGCCTTTT
This sequence comes from uncultured Ruminococcus sp., assembly GCA_964630005.1. Classification (GTDB taxonomy): domain Bacteria; phylum Bacillota; class Clostridia; order Oscillospirales; family CAG-382; genus UBA1206. The sequence goes on from CAZVSW010000097.1 coordinate 2,821, forward strand.
TCATAAGCGCCGTGCCGGCGTCGTCAAGCACGCAGTACTTTCTGAGTTCGGCTGAGCGCATATATCCGTTTGCCATTGCGGGGTCGCCGAATCGGGCGGCGGCGAATTCGCGCGCCTTCATGACGCGTTCGCGTATTACAGCGCTTGATTCTGACGGCGTTCTGAGCGAGAGCTCGGAAAACTCAAGCGGAGGTATTTCGAGCTGAATGTCAATACGGTCGAGCAGAGGACCGGATATTTTTGAAACATAGTTGCGTCTGCTTATATCAGAGCAGGTACACGGATGAGTCGGATGACCGAAATAACCGCATTTACACGGGTTCATCGCGCAGACCAGTATGAAAGAGCAGGGATATGTCACAGAACCAGAGACGCGTGTTATGTTTATGCTGTGTTCTTCGAGTGGCTGACGCAGAACCTCCATCGATGAACGGTCGAATTCGGGAAGCTCGTCAAGGAACAGTACGCCGTTATGAGCGAGAGAGATCTCGCCGGGCTTTGGAGATTTGCCTCCGCCGGCCAGACCCGCCATTGAAATGGTGTGATGCGGCGAACGGAACGGGCGGTTTGCGAGCAGCTGTGTATATCCGGGAAGAATTCCGGCAATTGAATGGATCTGCGTGGTTTCGATGGCTTCTGACAATGAAAGCGGCGGCAGTATGGACGGAATGCGAGCGGCCAGCATGCTTTTTCCCGAACCGGGAGCGCCTATCATAAGCACGTTGTGAACTCCTGCGGCGGCTATTTCCAGCGCCTTTTTTGCCGAATCCTGACCTTTTACGTCGGCAAAGTCGGCAATAGACGAAAACGCGTCGGCGGCAAATTCGCTTGGGTCAAACTGCTTTTTTTCGATACGGATTCCGCCGGAAAGGTGAGAATAAAGCTGAGAGACGGAGCGTACGGGATATACGTCAATGCCTTTGGCGGCAGAGGCTTCGGCGGCGTTGCTCTCGGGCAGATATATCTCTTTGAACCCGGATCTCTTTGCGGCGAGCGCCATTGAAAGTGCGCCGTTTATCCCCCTGAGCTCTCCTGTCAAAGAAAGCTCCCCTGCAAAGCATTTTCCTTCAAAATCAAGTTCGCTGTGGCGCGTTGTGTCCAGAAGCGAAAGCAGGATGGGCAGATCAAATGAAGATCCTTCTTTTTTCACATCCGCAGGTGCGAGATTGACCGTATTCGAGCCGCCGAAAAGAGCAAGCCCCGATGATCTGGCAGCGGCACTTACGCGTCCCAGCGCTTCCTTCACGGCAGTGTCGGGAAGCCCGATAAGGTTGGTACGCGGCTCTGCTGACGCGCCGTTATGGGACGCTTCTACAGAGACCGGAATGCCGTTTATTCCGTTAAGGGCGAAAGTTGCAACTACTTTAATCATATATATATTCCTTTTCTGCCTAACATCATATCATATCGCGTTCAAGTTTGCAAGGGTGCAAGATAAAAATTAGCGAAAAAATCAAAAAAAGTTTCACTATCTACTTTACATCTACCGAAAAAAGTGCTACAATATCTCAGTAGAAAAATAACGGAGGTAATGTTGTCCAATGGCAATCAAAAGAACCAAGCTTTCTATGGACGGTAACACCGCTGCGGCTACGGTATCGTATGCCTTTACGGAAGTTGCCGGCATTTATCCTATCACTCCTTCCTCCCCTATGGCGGAAGTAACCGACAAATGGGCTGCTGAAGGTAAGAAAAACATCTTCGGTCAGACCGTTAAGGTCGTTGAAATGCAGTCTGAAGGCGGCGCGTCCGGTACAGTTCACGGCTCACTTGCAGCCGGTGCTCTTACCACCACCTATACCGCTTCTCAGGGTCTGCTCCTGATGATCCCCAATATGTATAAGATCGCCGGTGAGCTCCTTCCCGGTGTTATCCATGTCTCTGCACGCTGCGTCGCTTCTCACGCGCTGAATATTTTCGGCGACCACAGTGACGTTATGGCATGCCGCCAGACCGGCTTTGCAATGCTTTGCGCCGGCAACGTTCAGGAGGTAATGGATCTCGGTGCTGTCGCACATCTCGCAGCTATTGAGGGTAGAGTACCTTTTGTTCACTTCTTTGACGGCTTCAGAACAAGCCACGAGATTCAGAAGGTAGAAGTTTGGGATTATAAAGATCTCGCAGAAATGGTTGACATGAAGGCTGTCGAAGAATTCAGACAGCGTTCGCTCAATCCCGAACACCCCGTACTCCGCGGTACGGCTCAGAACCCCGATATCTTCTTCCAGGCAAGAGAAGCTTGCAACAAGTACTATGATGCAGTTCCTGCAATTGTTGAAAGCTATATGAAGAAGATCAACAAAAAGATCGGCACTGACTATAAGCTCTTTAACTACTACGGCGCTCCCGATGCTGAAAAGCTTATCATCGCAATGGGCTCTGTTTGCGATACTATCGAAGAGACCATCGATTATCTTATGGCTAAAGGCGAAAAGGTCGGCCTCCTGAAGGTAAGACTCTATCGTCCTTTCTCCATCAAGCATTTCCTTAAGGAAATTCCCGCTACCGTTAAGAAGATCTCTGTTCTTGACAGAACAAAAGAACCCGGTGCAATGGGCGAACCGCTTTATCTTGACGTTGTCAACGCTCTTCGCGGCACTGATTTTGACGACGCTCTCATTGTCGGCGGCAGATACGGTCTCGGTTCTAAGGATACAACTCCTGCGGCTATCGTTGCTGTTTATAAGAACCTTGACGCAAAGAAACCCGTTAACGGTTTCACCATTTCCATCGAAGACGACGTCACAAAGAAGTCCCTTAAGATGGGCGCTGAACCCGCAACCGCTCCTGCCGGAACCGTAAGCAGCAAATTCTGGGGTCTCGGCTCTGACGGTACAGTCGGTGCAAACAAAAACTCCATCAAGATCATCGGCGACCATACCGATAAATATATTCAGGCTTATTTCTCCTACGACTCCAAGAAGTCCGGCGGTATCACGGTTTCTCACCTTCGTTTCGGCGATAAGCCCATCCGCTCTACCTATCTTATCTCGCTGGCTGACTTCGTTGCCTGCCACAACCCCGCTTATGTTCATCTGTACGACGTTACGGAAGACCTCAAGAAGGGCGGCACATTCCTTCTGAACTGCCAGTGGACTCCCGAAGAGCTTTCCGAAAAGCTTCCCGCAAAGGTTAAAAGAGATATCGCAAACAAGAAGGTCAACTTCTATATCGTTGACGCTATCTCCATCGCTCGCGAACTCGGTCTCGGCGGAAGAACCAACACCGTTCTTCAGTCTGCGTTCTTCAAGCTCGCTAATATCATCCCTGCGGACAAAGCTATTGAATATATGAAGAAAGCAGCTTACAAGTCCTTCATCAAGAAGGGCGAAGCTGTCGTCAATATGAACTATGCCGCAATCGAAGCAGGCGCAAACGCTGTCGTTAAGGTTGACGTTCCTGCCGATTGGGCTAACGCTGTTGACGCTGACGTTGCAGCTCCCGAACTTCAGGGCCGCACCGAGGTTGTTAACTTCGTTAATAATATCCTTGCTCCCATGAACGCTCAGAAGGGTGACAAGCTCCCTGTTTCTGCGTTTGTTGACGCTGCTGACGGTACGTTCCCGCAGGGTACTGCCGCTTACGAAAAGCGCGGCGTTGCAGTTGACGTTCCCGAGTGGAATCCCGAAAACTGCATTCAGTGTAACTTCTGCTCGCTTGTATGTCCTCATGCTACTATCAGACCTATCGCCGTTAAGGACGATGAGGCTGCTCAGTATCCCGATATGAAGACCCTGCCCATGACAGGTATGCCCGGATATAAGTTCAGCATGACTGTTTCCGCTCTCGACTGTCTCGGTTGCGGCAGCTGCGTACAGATCTGCCCCGGTAAGAAGGGCGCTAAGGCTCTCACCATGAAGCCCCTTGATACTCAGCGCGATCAGCAGCAGTATTTTGATCTCAGCTATAAATATACCGATAACGAAGAAGTTCTTGCTAAATTCAAGCCCGACACAGTTAAGGGCAGCCAGTTCAAGCAGCCGCTGCTCGAATTCTCCGGCGCATGCGCAGGCTGCGGCGAGACTCCTTACGTAAAACTCATCACCCAGCTCTTCGGCGACAGAATGTTCATCGCAAACGCTACCGGATGCTCTTCCATTTGGGGCGGCTCTGCACCTTCTATGCCTTATACCACCAATAAAGACGGTCACGGTCCTGCTTGGGCTA
>CAZVSW010000098.1:0-6894 GCA_964630005.1 uncultured Ruminococcus sp.
TTAAGCTCATGAAGTGCGGCGGTATATCTGAGGCCGAAAAGATTTATAAAACCGCATCAGACGCAGGGATAAGATGCATGGTAGGCTGTATGATGGAAGGACCGGAAAGCGTGATCGCCGCGGCGATGTTTGCCGCTTCACGCGGAGTTGAGCTTTGCGATCTCGATGCTCCGTTTTTATGCAGCGAATTGCCCGAAGGCATATGTGCCGAATTTAAACGAGGAAGGATAAGCTTTTTATGATTAAAAATCTTTTTTCAGAAAATAACGCCGTTTATATTGTTTCAAAAAACGGAAAAACGCTTGCGGAGCATAATATAAACAAACCATTCAGAAGCGCGAGCATCATAAAGCTGTTCATACTTGCGTACTACCTCGAACACGGGGAAAGCTTTGCCGAGAAAGTAGCCATAAGCACCGACGATATGATAGACTACAGCAACATAACGGAACTCAATATACAAAGCCTGACTCTTGGCGAGTTATTAATGCTTATGATAGCTTGCAGTGATAATACCGCGACAAACGTGCTTATCAATCGGGTTGGAATGTCTGAAATAAATGCATTTATCCGTGACAGGATAGGGGCACAGCAGACAGTGCTGGGACGCCTTATGCTTGATTATGGTGCGGCTAAGGAGGGACGGGATAATATTACGTCGCTTAGCGACGTTAAAAAATGTCTCGACTTGTGTCTCGGTCATGAATACGGCAAAAAGGTGCTTTCAGCGCAAAAATGCCGTGACCGTTTGATGAGATATATTTATAAAGACGTTGCTTTTTATGGTAAAGCCGGTGAGATTCCTAAAGTATTCAACGATGTGGGATATATTGACGGGGCATTTGCGGGAGTTTTGTCGGACGGTATGCGTCCTTCTGAGGCTGCCGTACTTTGCGGCAAGGCAGGTCTGTATGCCATGACGGAAAACCTCAAGCCCCAGATTATATTATCATAAGTCTTCTATACACCGATTGCTTTTGTAAAAAACTAAAAAAACGATTGCCCATGCAGTGACAAGTGATGCCGCTGCATGGGCAATACGGTTGTTTAATCATTCGGCGGTAAAGGCTGCGATGGCGTCATCGATTGCTGCTTGATACTGATCTCTGTATGATTCATATTTCGAAACAACATCGGTGCTCTTCGAGCCGACAAGATGATGGTAGAAATCTACCATATTCCCCCAGTTATAGATGCAGCCCATTTCGTAAGTTTTTTTGCTGAAAATCAGGTCAAGCATTTCTTCGGCATCTTCATCACGAAATTTTTGCAGTTTTAGAACTTTCTCGTAATACTCGGGCATTATATATCTGTCGCCGTACCACGCCATTGCTTCAAGGGCAAAAAGTGTCGCTTCGAGATTTTCCACATTTGTTATCGGAATTGCGATCATCATTGTCCAGTACATATTGCCCGAAGCCGCATAGTCTTCCTGAAGCTCATCGGCCATCGGCATAGGAATTACGCCGATATCTACATCGGAATCCTGAAAAATCGGGTCGCTCAAAACCGCAAGCTGTTGAGGCATGAACATAGCGTCTCCTGCTGCAAAAATACCTTTTTCTCTTTGGTATACGCCCGAATTCCAAGCTCCGAACCGTTCGGCATATCCGACAGCATTTTCGTCCATGAGCATAGACACGAGCTTTTGGGTTATGTCAATGTATCTTTCATCGGTGAAACGCATTACGGGGAGGTCGTTGCTGTCTTTGGTGACCATGGGCTGTTCGAAGCCGAGCATAAAGAATACGCCGTCGTCGCTTATGGTTACAAGCCCCCATTTGTCATGAGCGTCAGGCTGCCAAAGCGGTTGTTCTCCTGCCGGCATGGTTACCAGCTTAGCGTATTGATAAAGCCTGTCACGTGTCCACTCTTTGTTTTTTACTGTTGTGTAAGGATTTTCAAATCCATAATCCTCGACCATTTTTTTGTTGAAAAACATGACCCATGTCGCTTCATCATCGTAAAGAAGCGCGTCGCCAGTGAGCATAAATACTTTGTGGTTTATTGACAGATCGTTTATAACTCCCTGATCCCAATAAGGTTCATCGAAGGAAATCCAGCCGTTTCCGTCGTTATAGTTGGAGTTTATTTCCCGTATATCATAATAATATCCGCTTGAAAGGCTTTCGGCAACATAGATTGCGCCCTGAGATATTACATCAAGAGGAAGAGACGCTTCAACGGCTGTTTTTGCGTAGGCTACCGGACCGCCCTCAGGTCCTTTTATAAGATCGATAGTGATACCGTACGTATTCTGAAGCCAGTTGGAACGCTCGACAACGGTCTTGCTGAGAGTGTCGCCAAGATCATCTTCGCACCATATTTCGAAATTACGTATGTCAGCGTCGCGATCCTTGCTGTCTACGCTTGCCCAAACGAGCGTGGCGTTCCAATTCTTTTCGGGAAGCCAGCAATTGTTTTCCGATTCCGGTTCGGGTGCGCCTGAATCGCTATCGGAAGCATCGGGCGTCTCGAAAAATACGTCAGAAACGTCTGACGGCTCTTTTGTACTGTTGCACGCCGTGACTACAGCCGCAAACATGGCGATGAGTATCAATACTGCAAATAACTTTTTCATGATTTTCTCCTTTGATATATATTTTTAATAATTTTATCACATTACAACTGATATTTCAAGTGATTTCGGACTAAATATATAAAAATAGACGCCATAATTCACGTGATAATATATTAAAAAGAATCTGATACCAAAAAGGCTGAGTCAATATTTTTCATTTGACTCAGCCAAGTTTTTTATATATTATTTGTTAAGGAATTCGGTTACAAGCTGTTTGAGCTGTTTTTGAATTTCCGGTACGGTTTGGCGGTTTGTCCAGCTGCACCAGTACGTGTATCCGCCGAGCGTGAGTGTGCGCGGGGTCGCCATATAGCTATAGTAGCCGTCGCACTGATCGATCGGTATCGTCTTGCATCCCGTGAACGCAGAGCGAAGCCATGTCGCAGATTCTGTAAGGCTTTCGCCGGGGAGACCGATGAAAAGATAATCTCCGAACTTCACGCAGGGGATATCGATATCGACCATACGTTTAGCAAGCGTTTCGTCGTCAAAGCCGCATATGTTATATACCATCGTGCCGTTATAGAGCGACTTCCAATATTCGTCAACGGCGCGTTTAACTTCAGCCGGAGTGCTTCCGTTCGTCTTTGCTTCTTCAAACGCCTGTTTTGTGCGGTTGATTCTGTCTCCCATGTTGTTTCTTGCGTCGTCGTTGCTGGTCGGCATGTCGTCGCGCATTGGGACTGTGACAGTAAAGGTTTCTGTCTTGAGTATCTCTGAAGTATCCATTACGCGATGAGATGAGCGGTAATTTTCAAGAAGCGCTTCCGATATCATATTGCCGATACGCTGACATTCGGCGTCGCTTGCCTCGAAATCATCAATACCGTCATAGCCTTTTTTAGTTGAAAGGTCGCCGCACGGACCGTTCATATAAAGCGAGATACCGCCCAAGGCGTTTTCGATATTTCTGGAAAGATAGCCTGTCCAGTCAAAATCGTAATGGTACATTTCTTTCTTTCCCTGAATCGGACGCAGTTCAAACAGCACGCCGACATCGGGATGCGCGGCAAAGCGCGAGAAAGAACCTATCACTTCGCCGTCTTCGCCCTTGAAGACGAAAAGATATGCATACGGGTCGTTATTGTTATCGAAATAAACCGGCTCTTTCACGATACCCGGGCGATAATCCATAAGGAGCATTATTGCCTCATTATTTGTGCAGGGGCGGTTTTCTTTGTCAAAGCCCATGCCGGTCCAAACGGTAACTCCGCCGATGCCTTCGACATATTGTTCGCGGTTGAAAGTAAAGCGGTCGCCGAAGAAGGCTTCGCTGACTTCGCAGGTGAAAGGTCTTGCCGATTCTATCATTGTTTTGACGGTGGGAATAACCGCTTTGATAATGTTGTCAATGGCGGCGTGCATATCGACGGCGCAGAGCGAGGCATGTACTTGCAGCTCGTGGAAGATGATGCTCTTTTCCGGTATGCCACACGCGGCGGAGACTTCCTTACGAAACTTTCTTGTATCTGACGCCCATGTACCGAGAGTATCAAAGGCGCAAAAGAGAAGCTGCTCATCACCGGATCTCATATAGAACATACGGGCGTAAAGATCGGTAGCAAACGGCCATTTGGGGTTGAATGATCCTTTTAAAGAGACTTTACCGAATGAGCAAACGTTTTTATTCATAGTCACACCTCTTGAATTAATTGAATTTAAGACTGATATCAAGCGCTTTTACAGAATGTGTAAGCGCTCCGATAGAAATGAGATCCACTCCGGTTTCGGCAACTGCGCGGAGATCTTTTTCACCCATATTGCCGCTTGCCTCTGTCAAAGCGCGTCCGTCAACGATGGCGACTGCTTCTTTCATCATTTCGTTTGACATGTTGTCAAGCATAATGATGTCTGCCTTGGCCTGGATGGCTTCTCTGAGCTCGTCGAGAGTTTCAACTTCAACTTCAACTTTGATAGTGTGGGGAGCGTACGCTTTAGCCTTTGTGACTGCGGCGGTAATACTTCCTGCGGCCTTTATGTGGTTATCCTTAATGAGAATGCCGTCCGAAAGGCAAAAACGATGGTTCGAACCGCCGCCGACTCTGACTGCAAATTTATCAAGTACACGAAGTCCGGGCATTGTTTTTCTTGTGTCGCAGATCTTTGCGGACGTACCTTTAACTTTTTCCACTGCGGCGGCGGTAAGCGTTGCGATACCGCTGGCGCGCTGAATGAGGTTCAGGGCAGTGCGTTCACCTGTGAGAATAGTGCGTGCGTTGCCGCTTACAGTGGCGATGACGTCGCCTTTTTTAACAAAGTCGCCGTCTTTGACATTTTCGGTAACGGTGAAGTTGCCTCCGGAAAGCTCAAATGTTCTCTTGATTATCTCCATGCCGCAGATAACACCGTCCGCCTTGGCGATAAATCTGCCGGAGATGACGGCGTCGCTTTCGACTGTGGAAATCGTTGTAATATCCCCGTTGGGGGCGTCCTCTTCAAGAGACATTGTTATGATCTTATCAAACATATTCATATTAAAAATCTCCTAATTAATTATATAATGCGATCCGACGCTTTCTTTGCGTGCGATAGCACCGTCGACGATCATGAGAGCGTTTGAAACGCCGTTAAAGACCTTGAATTCATAAGGCGTTTCGAGAATGACTTCGTCAAGCAGGTCGGAGATATTCGTGAGTATCTCTTTTGCCTTGTTAAGACCGGACGGCGTTCTTACCGGTCCGACGTAATCTGACATGGTGTCTTTGACAGTGCCTTCGATCTGTCTGAATTCGTCAAGCGTCAGGCGCTTGCTGTGTGTTTCTGTTGAGATGGTATATTCGCTGATCTCCTCTGTGAGAGGGATGAGGTTTTCGTTGATATGCTGGGCTGCTCTGCGTCCGAAAACAAGACATTCAAGCAGTGAATTAGAAGCAAGGCGGTTTGCACCGTGAATGCCGGTTTCGGCGCATTCGCCGCAACAATACAAGCCTTTCACGTTGGTTCTTGCGTTTGTGTCGGTCTTTACGCCGCCCATGAGATAATGCTGAGCCGGATGAACAGGTATCATATCATGCGGAACATTGACGCCCCTTGATTTGCACTCGCCGTATATGGTAGGGAAGCGCGTGGAGAAGAATTCTTCGCTCATCGACGAAACATCAAGCCACGCATTCTTATCTCCGACGCGGTCAAGCTCTTTCAGTATCTCGCGCGTGACGATGTCTCTGGGAGCGAGGTCGGCAAGCTCGTGCTTGTCCTTCATGAACGCTTCGCCTTTGGAATTCCTGAGAATTCCGCCTTCGCCACGCACAGCCTCGGAGATCAGGAACAATCTGTCCTGCTTACCTTCAGACACAAGGGTAGTGGGGTGAAACTGAACAAGCTCCATGTCGTTTACGATCGCGCCTGCTCTTGCACAAGCGGCGATGCCGTCTCCTACCGAGCCGAGCGGGCTTGTGGTATAACGGTATATCTGACCGCAGCCGCCAGCGGCAACGATTATATTATTACTGCGAAGCAGCTTATATTCATCTCCGGTGTGGATAAGCGCGCCGAAAACAGCGCCGTTATCAGTGATTATATCAACGAGATAGGTGTCGAAAAAGAAGTGAAGGTTTTCTTTTGTAAGCGCGATATTACCAAGCTGTTTAGTCGTTTCGCGTCCGGTTGCATCTCCTCCGCAATGTACGATACGGCGGTGGTGGTGACCGCCCTCGCGTGTTATCTGAAGGTCGCCGTCCTCGTTGACGTCAAACGGAACGGCCATTTCGATCAAACGGCGAATGTCGGCAGGACCTTCTTCGCAAAGCACCTTGACCGCCTCTAAATTGCAAAGACCCGCGCCTGCGATCAGGGTATCTTCGATGTGATTTTCATAGTTGTCGTCGGCAGTCATAACTGCGGCTATGCCGCCCTGCGCAAGATAGGAATTCGATTCGTCGATATTTGATTTTGTAACTACGGCGACTTCCAGATCTTCTTTAAGGTTGAGCGCCGCATAAAGTCCGGCAACTCCTGTACCGATGACCAAAACGTCAAAATTATATACGTGCAGCTTGTCGCCGTCTAAATCAGGCAAAATTTTTCGTTTCATAATGGTAAGATCACCTTCCGATTTCTTCGATATTATATGGTGTGGTTTGATATACGCAGTAGTTCAGCCAGTTTGAATAGAGGAGATGAGCATGTGATCTCCATGTGTTCTTCGGCGTTTGGTGAGGATCATTTTCCGGGAAATAATTATGCGGAATGATGGGATGAACGCCCTTATCAAGGTCGCGCTCATATTCTTTTTTCAGCGTATCCGCGTCATATTCGGGATGACCTGTTACGTATATATGACGCATATCACGCGATGCAATGAGATAAACGCC
>CAZVSW010000099.1:0-6890 GCA_964630005.1 uncultured Ruminococcus sp.
GCGCTCGTTCCCGGTTCGGCTTTCGGCGAATGCGGAGAGGGCTTTGTAAGAATTTCTTATGCCTATTCTATAAGGCATCTGGATAAGGCGCTTAAGCGTATCGAGGAGTTTGTCAATGAGCTTAAAAAAGCTTAAAGCACACGCTAAAATCAATCTGACTTTGCATATAGCCGCCCGTCGACCGGACGGCTATCATGATATTGAAACGGTAATGACGCCGATACGTCTTGCAGACGATGTGACCGTCAGCGTGAGCGACGGCATCGCGATCAGTTGCAGGAATAAATTTGTGCCCTGCGATGAACGTAATATCGCGTATAAAGCGGCTAAGCTGTTTTTTGAAGAATCCGGCATTGCCGGCGGTGCATCGATTTCTATAGATAAAAAAATACCGGTCTGTGCCGGTCTTGGAGGGGGAAGCGCTGACGCCGCGGCTGTTATAAACGCGCTGGACGAGCTTTACAGAAGCGGTATGTCGGTAAGCGACAAATGCGCCATGGCGGCAAAGCTTGGCTCGGACGTTCCGTTTTTCATTGAATCGAAGACGGCATATTGCACCGGCAGGGGCGAGATACTTGAATATATTCCCGATAATTCCGCTTTCGAATATGCGGCGCTTATCTGGGGAAGCGGAGCTTCGACTGCCATTATGTATGCCGAAGCGGATAACAGCACATCTGCATACCGTTCATCAAAAGAGGTAATGAAAGCGCTTGAGGAAAACGATCTTGAACGGCTTTGCAGGGGAATCTTCAATGATTTTGAACCTATCTGCAACCGTCTTCGACCGAATACACTGAGACTTAAAAACGCATTCCTCGAAGAAGGAGCTAAAGCGGCTTGTCTTTCCGGCAGCGGAGCGGCGGTGTTCGGAGTTTTTGAAAACTCCCATAAAGCGATTTCGGCTATTACTGCATTAAAAACAAAATCCCGCGATTGATATCGCGGGAAAGGGTTATGCAATTTGCGGTATGACAGTGGATTTTAAATGGTTGTATATCAAGCGGTGGCCCGACTCATTCGGATGAATGCCATCGGTACAGAACAGATCCTTGAAATCGCTGCCCTGAAAAAACGGAGAGGTAATATCTATAAACGGCACTCCCATCGAACGGGCAATCTGAGATACCGTCAGATTGTAAAACTGCTGCCATCTGCCGAGGCGTTCTTTATCTCCGAGGAACGAGAAGATATTCGCTTCATTCAGACCGCGTATGATCCATTTATAAAACTTTGATGAATCTATCGGGGGAAGGGATACGATCACGGGCTTGCTGCCGAGCGAGCGTATTTTGTTAACCAACTCTTTATACACAAGCTGAAATTTTTCCGGCGGAGTGAGACAAAAATGTGCGGAATCGGGCGAAGCAGATACTTCGGACCATGTATAGTTGCAATCGTTTCCGCCGAATTCTATGGCGGTGTAATCATACTTAGATACCTCGTCGCCGAGTCTTTCAAGCATTTTCATGCCTTTTGTAACGGTCGATCCCATGAGAGAGGCGTTTTCGATCTCAATATCGTCGCTTTTAAGCAGGTTTACAAAGCTGTTATCCGAAAAAACATATTTACCCTTGATATCGTCGTATACTATTCCTTTTGTGATGGAATCGCCCAGTACAAGAACCTTCATCTTTGGTCTCCTTTTGAAGTTTGTTTTTTGTTGCTGTGCTTATTATACTCACAAAAACGGTCAAATCAATCATTCTTAAGGCGATTTAAATGTTCTTAATGATTTTTTAAGAATTGATTTCGTCTGAATATTTTCTTTGCGTTATGTCAATCATCATCTCGAACGGTGAGAAGGATTTTTTCACCGCAACAAATTCAGAGGTGACATATATGAAAAAAAGAATTTCGGATGTTATGGCTTGCGTTGCCGCGGCGGTATGTATTTGCGTGCTTTCTGCGGCGTTTCTCCCTATAAGGGAAGAGAATATCTACGACAGCGTTATACGCCTTCATGTGATTGCGAATTCCGACAGCGAAGACGATCAGCAGATCAAGCTTGAAGTCAGAGACGCTATTCTGGCAAAGGCGGCGGAGCTGTTTGAGGGAGCAAGCTTTGAAGAAGCGGAAGAGATCTCCGGGGAAAAGCTTGAACTTTTGCGTGATATAGCAGACGATGTGCTTTTGAAAAACGGTTTTGATTATAAAAGCAGTGTTGCGCTTTCGCCGGAATCGTTCCCTACAAGGGATTACGGGGACGTCAAGCTCCCCGGCGGTAAGTATCTGTCGCTCTGCGTTCGTCTGGGGGATGCAGACGGAAAAAATTGGTGGTGCGTGATGTTTCCGCCGATGTGCAGCGGCGCGGCAAAAAGCATTTCATCCCTTGACAATTGCGGCAATACCGCCACTTTTTCCAAAAAGCCGCAGAAGCGGTTTAATTTAAAATTCTTTTTGCTCGAACTATTTAATTGATTGAGGTACAATATGATTTATCGTGTATGCGGACGAAGCGGAAGCGGTAAAACCGAATATATGCTCAGCCTGCTTGGGGACATAATGTCCTCAGGCGGCTATGCGATAGTTATCGTGCCGGAGCAGCAATCACTTGATTATGAACGCGTGGTTTTTACACGCTTTGGAGCGGAGGCGAACCTGAAATGCGAGATATTGAATTTCGAGCGCTTGCCGAACCGTACATACCGTGAGTTCGGCGGACTTCAGAATACCTGTATCGATTCTGCCGGGCGCGATCTGCTTGTGGCGATGGCGGTGGAGAATGTATCTTCGGAGCTTAAGGCTTATAAAAATGTGGCGTTTGACGCGGATTTTGTCAAAAGTACTGCCGAAGAGATAGCCCTTTTAAAGCAAAACGGCGTCACCTCCGACGACCTGGCGAAAGCTTCGGAAGAGCTTCCGAAGGCGCTTTCGGCAAAGATTTCCGATATTGCGCAGATAAGCGCCGAATACGGGCGGCTTCTTAACGGGATAGGCAATGATGCCTCTGATTCGCTGACGCTATATGCCGACAGGCTCGGCGGAATGCCGTTTTTTAAGGGCAAAACGGTTATTATCGATTCTTTTTACAGCTTTACGTGGCAGGAACACCGTATCATTGACGAGATCGCGCGTCAAGCCGACAGTTTGTATATATCTTTTCTTTATGACGGCGACGATACCACAGGGGTGTTTGAAGAAACGCTCACGTCATATCGCAGAGTTTCGCGCGGATTTGATGTGAAAGATATTGTTTTACCGTTTAATAAGCGCGCGAAGCTTTGCAGTCTTTCGTTTGCCGAAGAGCATTTGTGGAAAAACACCGCAGATGTATTTGAAGACGACGACGGCGGTTTTGAATTTATTTCGTGCCGTTCTTCTTTTGAAGAATGCGAGGCCGCGGCGGCGGCGATAACAAAGCTGCTGAAGCAGGGAATGCGTATGCGCGATATCGCGCTTATCGCAAGAAATTGCAAGGATTACGACGGCGTGATAGATGCAGTCCTGAAAAAACACGGCGTCAATACGTTTCTTTCGCTTAAGGACGATCTTTCCGAAAAGCCGCTTGCTGTTTTCGTTTTGTCTGCTATTGAGGCATGTGCCGACGGCTTTTCGCTGCAAGCGGTAAAAAAATACATAAAAAGCGGCTATACCGGGCTGACTCCGCGTAGTGCGCAGCTTCTTTTGAGATACGCTTCAACATGGAATATGCGCGGTAAAACGTGGATCAATGACGAGCCTTGGCTTGGAAACCCCGATGGATATATCGAAACGCCGACAAAACGTCAGATCGCCGAACTGCGCGAGGTAAACGCGGCAAAACGCATTGTGTCTGAGCAGCTTTCGGCGCTTTATGCCGTGTTTTCGGATGAAGAGCTGACTGCCGGCGGCGCCGCCCGCGCTATATATACTCATTTACTCAGCTGCGGTGCAGATAAGGCTACGCTCAAAAAAGCGGATTCATGCCGCAGAAGCCGCGACGAGGACGGCGCGGCAAAGATATTGCAGCTTTGGGAGCAGGTGATTGCCTCCATAGACCAGCTGTCTGTTGTGTGCCGCGACAGGCATATCAATGCGTCACAGCTTTTATTCATGATGAAACTTGCGTTTTCCGAGCACAAGGTCGGCACTATTCCGCTTTTTGACGACGCTGTCACAGTAGGAGACGCATCGATGGTACGTGCGGGCAACGCCAGGGCTGTTATACTTCTGGGCGTAAACGACGGCGTTTTTCCGGCTTCGGGCGAAGACACCGGGCTTCTTAAAGATGATGAACTCATGCTTCTTGAAGGAAAAGGAATATCTCTTGGCGATACGTCAAAAAGGCGGCGCGCTCAGGAAAAATTGTATTTTTATACCGCCGTAACGTCTGCCGTTTGCCATGTGACGGTTATCTATAACGGAGCGCGTCCTTCGCGTCCCTCTGTGGCGGCGCTCAGGCTGATGCGTCTGTTTCCCAATATGAAAAAGCGCGAGTTTGGCAAAGAATTTTTTGATCAGTCCTTTTCGCCGTCTGCGGCCGCAGAAAACATCAAAAAGATGCCCGAGCAAGCCGTGGAAAAGCTTACCCTTATGGGACTTAACATGAAGGAACGTACTGCCGATTTTCCGCTTTGCGACAGCCGTGCAAATGTCACCTTGCAGGCAAAAAGCTTGTTTTTGTCGCCGTCAAGGCTTGAAAAATATACATACTGTGCGTTTTCGTATTTCGGGCGTTATGTACTAAAACTCACAAAAAACAAAAAAGCCGCCTTTGATTATCCTGAGATAGGCACATTTGTTCACCGAATTCTTGAGCTTTATATTGCTTCCCGCGTGAAAAACGGCGTGTTTGAAAACCCGGAAGACGGCGATATACGCGATTCGATCGAAAGAATGACGGACGAATATATAATGTCAATATGCTCAGGGAAGGCTGACAGACGCTTCAAATACATTTGTACTCGCCTTAAACGTACACTTTTTCTTTTGATAAGGAACATATGCGACGAACTTGCAAACGGTGAGTTTGTACCTGTCTCGTTTGAAAAAAAGCTTTCCGGTGATGAGACTGTCATATATTCTCCAAACGGCGTGAAGGTCAATGTCTGCGGTACAGTCGACCGAGTCGACGAATATACCTCGGGAGGAAAGACTTATATCCGTGTGGTGGATTATAAAACCGGTTCGACGGTGTTTTCAAAAAAGGCGCTCAAAGAGGGCTTGGGGCTTCAGATGTTTTTATATCTGTTTTCCCTTTGCGCAAAAGAAGGTAAGGAGCCTGCGGGCGTGTTATATGTACCGGCGTCGCTTGCACCGGGCAGGGAAGCAACCCCCGAAGAAGCGGCCGATACTCAAGCATTTTTGCAAAAGCGCTTTCGCAGAAGCGGTCTGATAGTTGCGGACAAAAAAATCGCCGGGGCTATGGAAAACGGCATTCGCGGCGTGTATCTTCCCGCAAGGCTGAAGAAGGACGAGACATTCGATTACCATTCATCGGTTTCAAGCGTGGAGCAGCTTGGCAAACTTAAGCTCTCTGTCGAAAACTATATCGGCAAGCTTGCAGACGAGCTTGCGGGCGGAAATATGTGCGTAGCGCCGCTTAAGCTTGACGCCGACCATAATGCGTGTCGTTTTTGCGATATGAAAACGGTGTGCCGCCTTGCTCTGGATAACAGCATAGCGCGCGAACACAGCGAAATACAGATTGAAATGGGTGATAACGATGCCTGAATTTACAAGATCACAGCTAATGGCAATAAACACGGTCGGTAAATCGCTTATCGTTTCTGCCGGAGCGGGCAGCGGCAAGACGACGGTGCTTACCCAGCGCATCATCCGCAGTCTTAAGGATGGCGGAGATATTGACGACATACTTGTTGTTACCTTCACAAAAGCCGCTGCATCCGATATGAAAGAGAAGCTGTATAATGCGCTGCTCGCCGCATCGGCCGATGATATTGAAAGCCGCCGTCTCGCTGAAATGAGCATGAAAATATCGTCGGCGCGGATCTCAACCATATCGTCCTTTTGCTTCAGATTTGTAAAGGATAATTTTGAACTGCTCGGCTTGTCGCCGCGTCTCAGAATGGCTGACGACGGCGAGAGCGGTCAGTTGCTTTCGGAGTGTCTCGCTCTTGTCGAAGAAGAGGCTCTGGAGCGTGAGGACGCCGATATGTTGCTCCTTGCCGATACCTTCAGCGGCGACAAGAATTTGGGCAGGCTGGATTCTATCATACTTGAAATATATCAGAAATTCCGCTCTGCTCCGTTTTGGAAAAAACGCTTTGACAAAGCGATTTCCGGTCGGGAAAGCGAAAGGGAGCTTTGCGAAAAAGAAGGATTTTTTTCCTGCCGATCGGGTCAAAGCATTCTCGGCGACATTCTGAAAAGACTTGGTACGCTGAAAAAAAGGAGCGAAAAGCTTTTTGAATTTGCCGAGTATGCCGCTACATCGGAAAAACACCTCACGGCGCTTGAAAAGCTTTGTAGGGATATTTCGGATATATACAGCGCGGGTCATGAGAGCTATGAGACGCTCAGCTCGGCAATACATTCTTTTTCTTCCGACCGTTTGTACAGCGTGGGTATGGAACGCGATGCAGTAGAGCATATAAGACGCGAAAAAAGCGCCATTACGGCGGAAATGTCAAAGCTGAAGGAGCTATGCTCCTTTACGGAAAAGCAAATATGCGACGATTATAACAGCGTAATTGAGCTGAACAAGGCGCTCAGGAACTTTGTATTCCGTCTTGACGAGGTCTATACCGCCGAAAAGAACAGGCGCGGCATATGTGATTATGCCGATGTGGAGCACCTTGCGCTTAAGCTTTTGGGCAGACGTACAGCTAACGGCGTGGTGAGGACGGAGCTTTGCAAGCGCTATTCCGCCGGAATAAGCGAGATATATGTCGATGAGTATCAGGACGTCAATCCGCTTCAGGCCATGATCTTTTCGCTTCTCTCGC
>CAZVSW010000100.1:0-6875 GCA_964630005.1 uncultured Ruminococcus sp.
GGGGTTCGCGGGGGAAAACGTAGTTTGCCCCTGCCTAAAAAGATCCCTCGCGCCGCGGGGAGCGTTCAAAAAGTGCCCGTCTGGGACGGGCACTTTTTGTGGAGCGGCGATAAGCGCGAAGAGGAAAAGGGGGTTACGGGGAAAAACGTAGTTTGTCTCCGTCGTTCCCCGAAAGGGGGCTAACGGGGGAAAACGCGCGGAGCGTGTTGTCACCCGTCACAACTTTAGCCGTTTATATATCTTGAAAGGAATTCCTTTGTGCGTTGCTTTTCGGGATGCTCGAATATCACGTCCGGACTGCCGGATTCCATGACTACGCCTCCATCCATGAAGACCACTCTGTCGGAAACATCGTGAGCAAAGCCCATCTCATGTGTCACGACCAGCATGGTAAGGCCGGTAGAAGCAAGGCTTTTCATTACCGCGAGCACTTCGCCGACCATTTCGGGGTCGAGCGCTGATGTGGGTTCGTCGAACAGTATGACCTCCGGCGACATGGCAAGAGTTCGCGCAATGGCGACGCGCTGTTTCTGACCGCCCGAAAGCTGACGCGGTTTGGCGTTGATAAACTGTTTCATCCCGACATTGTCAAGAAACTTCATGGCGATCTCTTCGGCTTCTTCCTTTGAGCGCTTCATGACCAGCTTCTGACCGATAACGCAGTTATCGAGGACGTTCAGGTTGTTATAAAGGTTGAATTGCTGGAACACCATGCCCACCTCCGCGCGGTAGCGGTAGATAGACGGTATTTCGGTCTGAATATTCTGACCCTTATAGATTATTTCGCCCGAAGTAGGCGTTTCAAGAAGGTTGATGCATCTGAGAAGGGTACTTTTGCCCGAACCCGATGAACCGATAATGCTTACGACTTCGCCCTTGTTTACAAAAAGGTTGACGTCGTTAAGTACCTGATGGTCGCCGAATTGCTTTTTCAGATGTTTCACTTCAAATATCTGTTCAGCCATTGGCATCATCCTCCTTCCTTATATGTATTTCCGCTTCGGAGTCTGTCTGAGAGCCGAAAACGGTGTAATTTGCATTGCCGTCGAGCTTCTTTTCGATAAGTCTAAGCAGTCTGGTAACGGTGAAGGTGAGGATGAAGTATATCACGCATACGACCAGGTAGGTCTGAAAGGTCTGGAAATTCTGGCGCTTGATAACGCCTGCAAAGTAATACAGCTCGGTTACGCCGATAACATTGAGCACGGAAGTGTCCTTGATGTTGATGACAAATTCGTTACTGACCGAGGGGAGTATGTTGCGGATGACCTGGGGCAGTATGATGTGTATCATAGTCTGCGAATGGGTCATGCCGACAGCCTCAGCGCCTTCAAACTGACCTTTGTCGATGGAGATAATGCCGCCGCGTACGATCTCGGCCATATAAGCGCCGGTGTTTATCGAAACGATAAGTATGCCCGAAGGTATGAGCGGCAGTGTATTTCCGCCGCTGGCGAAGGCATAGCCCCAATAGATGACCATTGCCTGAACCATCATAGGCGTGCCGCGGAAGATCTCAACGTATGCCGAAACGAGAAAGTCGAGAATCTTGCGGAAGAATCTGCCGACGGCGCTTTTCGGCATCGGCGCGGTACGCAGCATTCCGGCAAGCAGTCCGATGACGAAGCCGACGATCGTGCCGACAAGCGAGATAAGCAGCGTATAGCCGACACCTTGCAGCAAAAACGGGTAGTATTTAACAAGTATGTTCCATACGTCGGTAAAAAAGTCCATTTTTATTTTTTCTTATAAATTACAACGAGGTTTGAGGAATAGTACATTTCGGTGAAGTCGATCTCAGCTTCGCGCTCGGGAGTGGGGCTCATACCTGCAACGATAGCGTCAACAGTGCCTGACTGAACTGCGGGGAGCAGGGATTCCCATTCGATAGCATAAACTTCAAGCTTAAGACCGAGCTTGTTTGCAACGTACTGAGCGATCTGAACGTCATAGCCGTTAGCGTACTGATTTGCTTTTACTTCGCCGTTTGCGTCATAGATCGGAACAGCGCCGAGAGTGGGGTTGTTGAGGTCGGTCCAGTTAAAGGGCTCATAAGCGCATTCCATGGCGATCTTGAGAGTGCCGGTGGTTTCTGCGGGCGCTTCGGACTGGAGGGCGAGGGATTCTACTGTTTTGCCTGCGGAAATGTCGGCCATCTGGAGCATGAGCGCATAGCGTGTCTCTGCGGAGATCTCAGCGAGTACGGTGTTTATTCTGTCTTTAAGATCAGAGCCTTTTTTGACGCCGATCGCAACGCCGGTCTGTTTGTCGGTAGCGGTGAAGCCGGTATCGTTGTTTACAAGGCGGAGGTAGTCGATAGAGTCGTCGGTGGGGCAGACAGCGAGCGCGGTGGGCTCTTCGGCGATATAGCCGTCGATAGCGCCGCTCTTGAGGGCGATGAGCATGTCGGCAAATTCGGCATAGGTATTTGCGGTGTTGCCTTCGATCTGCTTCATGGCTTCGGCGTGGAATGTGCCTGTCTGAGCGGCGATCTTAGCACCCTTGAGGTCTGCGAGGTTTTTTGCATCCGAAATATCGGTGGAAGAGGAGCTGCAAGCCGCGAGTGCGACTGCAAGCAGCACGAGTAATAAAGCGAGGACTTTTTTCATTGTAATGTCTCCTTGATTAAAGTATGTATGACAGAGCTGCGAAAAAAAGACGCCGCATGAAAAGCAGCGCCCGTATATTTATATAATAAATATGTAAAACAAGCGATAGCCCTTCACGTGATCGTGACAGTATTACGCGTATCCCGCGTAACACCAGCCGCAAGCTCTTGCAGAAAAGCTCCGCTTCGGCGGCAAGCCCATTATCCGTCGCGATCTGCATCGTTTTGAACCGGCATATGCCGACCCAAACGGCGGAACAGCCTGAATGCCGCACCTCTATCAATATATCATATGGAATGATAACACAAAAAACGCCGTCTGACGTGCCGGAAAGCATATCGCTGTCAGAGCCTTCTGCGATATATGTAAGGCTCTTTCCGTCATAGCTGAAACGGGCGGCGAGCTCCTTGCCGTCTTCATCCTTACGCGTCAAAGTAACGATGTTGCCGTCCATGCTCCATTCGCCTTTGAGCAAAAAACGGTCGAGATTGTTTTTTGTGCAGTCAAATTCGCCGTTTTCCTGCAAAAAAAGCATATACCCCGTAGCGTTATTATTAAAAACTCTTGTTTGCGCCATACGGCTGATAATAACGAACTTGTCTTTGTCTCTTTCTTCGTCGTAGACAGGAAATTTGTCACCGTCTGAAACCTTGACGTAGATGAATCCGTCCGAGCCTTCGGCGATATAAGTCAGAGAGCCGTTTTCATATCTGAACTTGTTTGTGAGCTGGATATCGCCGAAATAGGTCTTGTCGGTCAAGGTAATGATACCGTCTTCGAGCTTCCAGTCACCGTGCCCGATATAACTGCTGAGTGAGCCCTCGTAGTAATCGAAAGAGCCGTTAGAACCAAGAGAGATAGTAAATGCGCCGCCCGTTCCGTCTTTTTCGTAAATGTAGGTGGTATACTCTATGTTATCAAACATGGGGATCGGGTCAGGCAGCGCCGACGATTCGTCGGTTTCGGGAACATTTGATGGCTCACCGTCTTTGACGCTCCGACCGCATGACGCGGCACAGAGAAGCATGATAACGAGCAGTGAAAACGCGATCAGTTTGCTGTACTTTTTCATGATGAACCTCCGTGTGAAAACATTTTTGTGCTATTCTTCAACGAGTACGTCGCCCTTTTTAAGCGTACATTCATTGAAAAAATCTGCGTCGCTGTCTATATAGACAAGAGAGCTGCCGTCATAACGGAAGCGGCAGGTTGAACCTTGGAAGTCGGTGCTGAATGCGGAGAGGGTGATGATCCCGTCTTCTTCCGACCAACTTCCGTATATGGTAGGACCGATGCTGCTGGCGGGGTTGACAGCATACGCACATGAGGTCGAGAAACTTTTGTTTTCAAATATGAATAGCCCAAAACCGGGATATTTTTCCGCGTCCTTGAATTTGAAAATTTTCATTCTTGTTCTTATTTCGGCGAGAACGGACGAGGTTTTTTCATACTCCTTATCAAATTCAAACTTTTCTCCGTCGGCAACCTTAATGTAGCTGAATTGGTCTGAGCCCTCTGCGATGTATGTCAGCGCATCATCGCTGTACCTGAAGCGATAAACAGGTGAGCCGTCTCCATAGTCACGTTCTGTCATGGCGAGTATGCCGTCTTCGAGCGCCCATGTTCCGTCTCCCATATAACTGCTTAAAAAGCCTTCATAGTAGTTATAAGTTCCGTCGGAATGCAGATAAATGCGGAATTCTTCGCCGAAGCCCGGCTTTTCATAAACAAAGCTTCTTACCATAACGGGTTCTGCCGGATCATCTGAAACAACGGCGGTATCAGATGTTTCGGGGAAGAGGAGCGGCGGAATGCTTTCTGCGCTTGAAATGTCTGCGGGGGCTTGTGATGACTCGTCCTCAATGTCGCTTTTACCGCATGACGCGGTGCAGAGAAGCATGATAATGAGCAGTGAAAGTGCGATCAGTTTGCTGTACTTTTTCATGATGAGCCTCCTTGTAAGTATTCTGTTGTATTCCGGAACGGTAAAAAATATGTAGCTTAAGATATGTAGTCTGCGGCCGAGCGTGTTTCGCGCACGGTCTTGCAGAAAGCAGAATATTTCTGATGGTCGGGATGGTTGACGTACGCGTTAAGCTCGTCCTCATCCTTGAAGTGAGTTATCAGGATCAGGTCGACGTTGCCGCCGCAGGTACGGTGCATTTCCGCATCCGCGATGGAGGGAATGATCTTTTTGAGCTCATTATAGCCGTCGATCAGCAGCTTGATGTTTTCTTCCTTGGTTTTTCCGTTGGCGCTGTCGAGCAGCTTCCACATAACGATGTGATTCAACATGATGATTAAATTCCTTTCTTTGATTAAAATACCTTAAATAAATCCGCGCCGAAGGCGCACATCTTAGAGAAAGTGGTGTTCGGGGAGAAAACACCCAGTGTTGTCTTCCCGTCGTCCCCTTAAGAGTATTTGATAATTCTCGTCAGAATCCCGTGAACGACATAGCGTTCGTCAGGCTTGGTTGCAACGTTTGTGCAGGTGGAAAGAGTAATGACCCTGCTGTTTGCGTCAAAGCTTACCTTTCGTCTGATCTGCGATTTCGAATAGATCGTCTTTAAAAAATCGAGATAGGCGTTGTTGTCGGCAAACGAGGTGGTCACGAAATGGCTGCCCTCCGAACGGTAGGCGGAAAACAGTTCGTATTCATAGACGCCGTCGAGGGTGATGATCTCGATCTTGACCGTATCGGCAAGCGCATTGCGCTGAGGATTTTCGTACCAATACATGATGGGGCGGAACATTGTGCCGTTTGTCATGCAGTGACCGTAAAACACGGTGTTGTAGTTGTTTGCGTGCACCTTTGAATTGTGGCTGTCGACAAAAATAGAGCCCGATTTCGTGTACTCGCCATAGATGTTGCGATAGAGGTACACGCTGTTATCCTCGCCCTTTACGACGGGGTATTCGACCTTGTCGGCGATCATACCGGTAATACGTATCCAGCCGTATATGTCGTCGTTGACCGACTTGAGGTTCAGAAGCTGGAATCTGATCGAATCGTATTCGCCGGTGGGGTCGACGATCTCGGGCGTGACTGCGGTCTCGTTAGAGCCAAGCGCTTCAAAGAGCGAGAGCGTTGTCTGAGCGCTTTTCATAGTGGTGACGCGGCTCACGGCGCTCTTGACGTTGGCGTTTTCCACAATGCCGGAGAGAAGCTTTTCGGTGCGTATGCCGTCCGCCACCTTTTGATAGATGGAATACACCGAATAGATAAATACGGAGGCGCAGACCACGAGCATAAACATGCGGATGATGAAAACGCTGTTGATAAGCGACGCGGTCTTGCCCTTGAAGGTGCTTTGTATATCCGAGGATCTGAGCTCTCTCAGAGAGTCCTCGAAGCTGTTTTGTGTTTCGTTGGATTCGTTTAAGTTTTCGCTGTTCATTTTTATGTACCGAAAAAGGCGGATTGCCCGTGCAGTATAAGGGTTGGTCTGTTGATTTCATTATTAATTATATACGCGGGCGGCGGTTTTAGCAAGAGAAAAGGCGAAAAATTTCAAAAATCGTTACAAAATACGCAAAAAATACTCCAATTCAAAAAAAGACCGCAAAAACACTTGACAAATCGCTTGAAAAGTATAAAATATAATGATGTGTTAGACTAATAATCCCCGGCTTTCTTCTGCTTTCAGAAAGAAAAGGAGCGTAATGGGGAAAAAACGTCAGGGTTAACGCCCCTGAATGCGATCAGATCATCGGATATGAACGAAATCTGATCATGATTGTATTCAGCACTTTGTAAGCAATCTGTATTATATACCGAAAGGAAACTCATATAATGAATTACGAACTTAAGGAAATCGAAAAAAACAGAAGCGAGTTTAAGCTCACTATCGAAAAGCCGGTTTTTGACGCAGAAGTGCTCAAGGCATATAAGCGCAATGTCGGCAAGTTCAACATCCCCGGCTTTAGAAAGGGCAAAGCCCCTAAATCTATTATTGAAAAAATGTACGGTTCCGCCGTTTTCTATGACGACGCTATCGACGCACTGCTTCCTTCTCTTTATGAAACTGCAATTTCCGAGCTGGGGCTCGATGTTGTAAGCCGTCCCGAACTTGACGTTGAAAAGATCGACGACGATGGCGTTGTGATCGTTGCAAAGGTCTGGACAAAGCCCGCCGCTGTTGTTACCGGATATAAGGGTCTCGAAGTTGAAAAGCAGGCTACCGTTGTGACCGACGACGACGTAACCAAGGAGATCGACCAGGCAAGACGCGCAAACAGCAGAATGCTTCAGGTCACTGACAG
>CAZVSW010000101.1:0-6823 GCA_964630005.1 uncultured Ruminococcus sp.
TTCTATCGAGTTGATACCCATTCCGCCCATAAGCTCCTTTATTTCGTGTTGCCAGGCGGTCATAAGGTTGATAAGTCTCTGACTTCCCGTTTCGGGATTGAGTCTCTTGACCAGCTCGGGGTTCTGGGTTGCGATACCCCAGTTGCATTTTCCGGTCTGGCAGGTACGGCAGAGGTGACAGCCTAAAGCAAGAAGCGCCGAGGTTGCGACGTAACACGCGTCAGCGCCTAAAGCAATGGCTTTTACGACGTCTGCCGCGGACCTTATACTTCCGCCGACGACGAGGGAAACGTTGTTTCTTATTCCTTCCTCCCTAAGTCTCTTGTCGCAGGCGGCGAGGGCAAGTTCTATCGGAATACCCACGTTGTCGCGGATTCTCGTAGGAGCTGCCCCGGTTCCTCCGCGGAAGCCGTCGAGGGCAATGATGTCCGCGCCGCTTCTTGCAATTCCGCTGGCAATAGCCGCGATGTTGTGAACGGCGGCGACTTTGACGATGACGGGTTTTTTATAGTTGGTCGCTTCCTTCAACGAGAAGACCAACTGCCGCAGATCTTCTATCGAATAGATGTCGTGGTGCGGTGCGGGGGAGATGGCGTCCGACCCTTCGGGAATCATTCTGGTCCGGGAAACGTCTCCGATTATTTTCGCCCCCGGAAGATGTCCGCCGATACCGGGCTTTGCGCCCTGACCCATTTTGATTTCGATAGCGGCGCCGGTGTTAAGATAGGTCTCATAAACGCCAAAGCGTCCCGACGCGACCTGAACGATCGTATTGTCGCCGTACGCATAAAAATCTTCGTGAAGTCCGCCCTCGCCGGTGTTATAGAATATGCCGAGCTCCTTGGCGGCACGTGCAAGGCTTTCATGCGCGTTATAGCTTATCGAGCCGTAGCTCATTGCCGAAAACATTACCGGCATGGAAAGCTCCAACTGAGGGGGGAGCGCAGTGTCTAAGCTGCCGTCGGCTCTTCTCGCGACAGCGCCCGGCTTTTTGCCGAGGAACACCCTTGTTTCCATAGGTTCGCGCAGGGGGTCGATCGGCGGGTTTGTTACCTGCGAAGCGTTGATCAATATTTTATCCCAATAGACCGGAAGCGGCTTCGGGTTGCCCATCGACGACAAAAGCACGCCGCCGCTTGCCGCCTGTTTGTATATTTCTTTGATAGTATCGCCCTGCCAGTTTGCGTTTTCCCTGAACGCGCAGTCGTTTTTAACGATCTTAAGAGCGTGTGTGGGGCAAAGCGACACACAGCGCTGACAGTCGACGCACTTCGACTCGTCGCTCAGCATTATTTTGCCGTCTGCATCGTACGAATGAACCTCGTTTGCGCACTGGCGCTCGCATACGCGGCAGGTAATGCAGCGGTCATGATTTCTTACAACCTCAAATTCAGGAAATATGTATGTTGCCGACATTAATACGTACCTTCTTTCACTTTAACAATAACCGGCTCTCCTCCGGCAGGAGCATATACATTCCGGGCGTCCGGTTCCATGACTCTGATAGCGGCCTCTTCGCTTGAAATGAACACCTTGTCATCCTTTTCCGCAACCACCATCGAGCGCAGCTTAAGACGGTCATTAAGCGCCATGAGCCCGCCGTCAAAGCCGAGAATTATCGAAAACGGACCTGTTATGAGAAGTCCCGAATATACCTTGCGAAGATATTCAAGCTGTTCGGCTTCCTTCATGGGCTTTTTTTCAATGGTTGACCAAAACGGCGCGGCAATTACAGAAGCAGTCTCTTCAAGCGTAAGACCCTGTCGGCGTATCAGATAATCGGCGATGTAGGTAATGACCTCGGTATCGGTCTGAAGCGTGCATTTATAGCCGAACATCTCGATATATCTGCGGTTTGCATCGTAGGACGATATCTCGCCGTTATGGACAACCGAGTAATCGAGCAGTGTAAACGGATGCGCGCCGCCCCACCAACCTGGAGTGTTTGTAGGATAGCGTCCGTGCGCCGTCCACGAATACGCGCCGTATTCTTCAAGTCTGTAAAAGCGTCCTACGTCCTCGGGGAAACCGACCGCCTTGAAGGTGCCCATATTCTTACCGCTGCTGAATACGTACACGCCGTCAAGCTTGGTATTGATATGCATTACGGTGCGCGCAACATATTCCTTTTCGTCGAGCTGCAAGCGGGAAAGTACCGAAGCAAGCGGCGCAAGAAAATACCGCCATATGATCGGTACGTCCGTGATCTCAGGGATCTTTCTGATCGGTATCGGTTCTGCCTTAACTATCTCAAAACGTTCCTTCAAAAGCTTTTCACAGTCGATCTTCGAGCTTTCGTCATTAAAAAACACGTGAAAAGCGTAAAATTCTTTATATTCCGGATAAATACCATAGCCCGCAAAGCCGCCGCCCAGACCGTTCGAACGGTCGTGCATAGGCTTCATGCTTTCGATAATTTTTTCGCCCGACATTTTCACTCCGTCGCGGGAAATAACTGCGGATATAGCGCATCCCGAAGGAATGCGGACCTGACCTTCAAGTTTCATTGCCTTTGTCCTTTCAAAATAAACAAAAACAAAGGCATACATTCGTGTCAAAGGGGGAAAATCCCCCGGCACAAATGAACGCCTTTGCTCATCGATATTGCATTATAGCATACTGTGTCTTGTTTGTCAATCAGTTTTCAAAAGAATTCTGAAAGATTTTTTTCATAGTCTTGCATGCCGATCACACTTTTTAACCCCGTATCATAAAATACAACCGCCGCACATCAATCCGGCGTTTTTGTCCATAATTTAAGATCAGCTACACAGAAACATTCGTGACCGATGAGCTCAATTCGAATTCTTTGCGCGCCGCGGATATCTAATCTGAATCCAATGGTTGCATTTTCCGCGAACATTTCGTCAATGCGATAAATTTCACCCCCATCGGCATATATTATCAGCGCCGCTTTATACCCCATAGCGAAAGACTTTCCGCCGCTCGCCAAGCACCCTGTCATATATTCATAGCCGCCATCAGATAGATCGTATTCGATGCATCCTTTGCCGTTTCCATAGTAATCGCTTGCACTAAGCAAAATCAAATGAGTGAGTTTTACATTGTCATTAGCATACACATCATATTCAGAGGTATAATCAATACCGTAACAATGTGCCGGCGAGAGATCGGTCAGCCAGACATATCCGGGATCGAGATTTTTATCGACCGAAACCGTGTTGCCATCCGTGTCTGATGTTGAGATGGCAATGCCGATTATTATAATAACAATCAGTACAATAAGACTGACACATCCGCCTTCGGCAGATTTTATTCTGCCGCCCTTTCCGTCCGGTTCAAAAATGAATTCGTCCGACATTGTTCATACCTCCATAATAAAAATTTTTTCTTTGATTTGTCCTTTTTCGATAACATGTTCACATTTTAACCTATTTCAGGTTAAAAGTCAATACCCTAAAACAGATTATTTTATAATTGCGTATGTGCAAAAGGAGGATTAGGCATGAAATATACCCGAATAAAAGACCTGAGGGAAGACAGAGATATGAACCAGACCCAGCTTGCAAAAATCCTCGGCATGTCGCAAACCGGATATTCAAAATACGAGACGGGCGAAAACGATATTCCAACCGCCATTCTGATAAAGCTCGCGCGTTTGTACAACACCAGCATAGATTACCTGCTCGGCGAAACGGAAGATCCCAAAAGATATTGACCAAAGCATTTTTGGAAATATAAAACCGTATAAAACCGTTTGGTTTAAAAGATTTTTTTGAAATTACCGAAAAGCTGCTTGACAAAGCATTCGCGACATGCTATAATGCATTAAACCGTTGAGGAAGGGTAAGTAGGTCTGACACCGTTCTTTCAGAGAGCCGCAGCCGGTGTAATTGCGGCAGAACAGGACTTTGCCGAATGGTCTTCCAAGGGCAACCGGAAACAAAGCCTCGCTTTGGAGTATGCGCGCCGGAGCATGGCTCTCCGTTAACAAAAGCCGGCGTATGTTATGTACGCGCAAGTGGGCGCTTTTTTGCGTCAAGCCGGGTGGCACCGCAGGATTTTTTCTCCTGTCCCAGCAAATTATTATTTGTCG
This sequence comes from uncultured Ruminococcus sp., assembly GCA_964630005.1. Classification (GTDB taxonomy): domain Bacteria; phylum Bacillota; class Clostridia; order Oscillospirales; family CAG-382; genus UBA1206. Next base: position 4,058 of record CAZVSW010000101.1, read on the forward strand.
TGGGATCAGGAGCTTATTTTTTATCCGTCCCCGAAAAAAGAAAGGAACTTCAACATGTCTGACAACAAAATCCCCTACAAAACGTACCTCGAAGAAAGCGAGATGCCCAAGGCATGGTACAATCTTCGTGCCGACATGAAAAACAAACCCGCGCCGCTTCTTAACCCCGGCACACGCGAACCCATGAAAGCCGAAGAGCTCGCACCCGTCTTCTGCGAAGAACTTATCGCTCAGGAACTCGACGATACAACAAAATTCTTCCCCATACCTCAGGAAATTCTCGATTTTTATAAAATGTACCGCCCCTCGCCTCTGGTGAGAGCGTACTGCCTTGAAAAAAAGCTCGGCACTCCCGCTAAGATCTATTATAAGTTTGAAGGCAACAATACCAGCGGCAGCCACAAGCTCAATTCCGCCATCGCGCAGGCATATTACGCCAAAAAGCAGGGTCTCAAGGGCGTAACCACCGAAACCGGCGCAGGTCAGTGGGGTACGGCGCTTTCAATGGCATGTTCGTATTTCGGACTTGACTGCAAGGTATATATGGTTAAGGTATCATACGAACAAAAGCCCTTCCGCCGCGAGGTGATGAGAACCTACGGCGCATCGGTAACCCCCTCCCCTTCCATGGAGACCGAAGTGGGCAAAAAGATCCTTGCCGAACACCCCGGAACGACCGGAAGCCTTGGCTGCGCTATCTCGGAAGCAGTTGAAAAGGCCACCACCACCGAAGGCTACCGTTATGTACTCGGCAGCGTTCTCAATCAGGTGCTCCTGCACCAGTCGGTCATCGGTCTTGAAACCAAGGCGGCACTTGACAAGATCGGCGAAAAGGCAGATATTATTATCGGATGTGCCGGCGGCGGTTCAAACCTCGGCGGTCTCATCGCTCCCTTTATGGGTCAGAAGCTCAGGGGCGAAGCCGATTACCGCATCATCGCCGTCGAGCCCGCGTCCTGCCCCAGCTTTACACGCGGCAGATTCGCTTATGACTTCTGCGATACCGGCATGGTCTGCCCGCTTGCAAAAATGTATACTTTGGGCAGCAGCTTCATCCCCTCCGCAAACCACGCAGGCGGACTCAGATACCACGGCATGAGCTCTACTCTCTCCCAGCTCTATCACGACGGACTCATGGAAGCCGTAGCCGTTCCTCAGACAGCTGTTTTTGACGCCGCTGAGTATTTCGCAAGAGTTGAGGGTATTCTCCCCGCGCCCGAAAGCAGCCACGCTATCAGAGTTGCTATCGACGAAGCGCTCAAGTGCAAAGAGACCGGCGAGGAAAAAACCATCGTCTTCGGTCTTACCGGAACGGGCTATTTCGACATGGTCGCATATGAAAAATATCACGACAATCAGATGTCGGACTATATCCCCACCGACGCCGATCTTGAGGAAAGCTTTGCAAAACTCCCCTGACGCTCCGCCTATAGGGGCAAAGCCCGTGTTTCACGGGCAGAGTTTTCTTCTAAAAATTTCGACTTTTTTCAAAAAAGCTATTGACAAATCAAAAATAGCGAGTATAATAAGCGCGTAAAGGCAATGGCGTCTTAGAGAGCAATCTCTTTGACGCCTTTTTATTTTTAAAAAAATAATGAAAGCAGGGCAATGGGGTCTTGCAGATCGGGGCTGCGCTTCGCGCGCTATATCCCGCTCTTGCACCATTGCCTGTTTTTATAATAAAAAAGGAGCACACTATTATGAACACCGTATCAGATTACTTTGGAAGCCTCGTCTTTGACGACGTAATAATGAAAGCAACACTTTCTGATGACGTTTACAAATCACTCAGAAAAACTATAGACGAAGGCGCGCGCCTTGAAAGCGACGTAGCCAACGCTGTCGCTTCCGCAATGAAGGATTGGGCAGTCAAAAACGGCGCGACACATTTTACTCACTGGTTTCAGCCGCTTACCGGCGTAACCGCCGAAAAGCACGACAGCTTTATAACCCCCTCGCCCGACGGAAGAGTTATTATGGAATTTTCCGGCAAAGAGCTCATCAAGGGCGAACCGGACGCTTCTTCCTTCCCTTCCGGCGGACTCCGCGCAACCTTCGAAGCAAGAGGCTATACCGCATGGGATCCCACGTCGTACGCGTTCATAAAAGACAAGACGCTCTGCATTCCCACCGCATTCTGCTCCTACGGCGGTGAAGCGCTGGACAAAAAGACTCCGCTTCTTCGCTCCATGGAAGCGATCAACAAGCAGGCGCTCCGCATACTCCGTCTGTTCGGCAACACCGAGGCAAAATGCGTAAGAACCTCTGTAGGTCCTGAACAGGAATACTTCCTTGTCGACAAGGCTATGTACGAAAAGCGTAAGGATCTGATGTTCACCGGACGTACTCTGTTCGGCGCTAAGCCTCCAAAAGGTCAGGAGCTTGACGACCATTATTTCGGCGCCATTAAGCCGAGAGTTGCGGAATTCATGGCCGACCTCAATGAAGAGCTCTGGAAGCTCGGCATACTTGCCAAGACCAAGCACAACGAGGTGGCTCCCGCACAGCACGAGCTCGCTCCTATATATACCACAACAAACGTAGCAACCGACCACAACCAGCTTACAATGGAGATCATGCAAAAGGTCGCTCCGCGTCACGGACTTATCTGTCTGCTTCACGAAAAGCCCTTTGCCGGCGTTAACGGAAGCGGCAAGCACAACAACTGGTCAATGGCGACCGATACCGGCGTAAACCTCCTGAAGCCCGGCGAAACTCCGCATGAAAACGCACAGTTCCTGCTCTTCCTCTGCGCCGTCATCAAGG
>CAZVSW010000102.1:0-6797 GCA_964630005.1 uncultured Ruminococcus sp.
GATAAGCAGGTTCTGGAATACCTGAACAGCTCTTATTTCGAGGGCTCGGTTTCAGCATCGCATTCGGAAGGAAAGCTGTTCTTCACCGCATTGGATATCAATTCAGCGTCAGAAGACAGACTTATCAAGATCTATTTCAAGGTGAAAAATCCCTCTGCCGGAATCACAACTCTCCAGATCCAAAGCGGCGAGGTATATACCGACGCTCTGTATTCCATCGCGGTAACCGAAGCGCAGATCACGCTTATGACCGCTTCCGAAACGCTTTCGGCCGAATCAAGCAATTCTACGCTTTCATTTGTACCGTCCGTAAACAAATACGCGGTCTCCGTACTGGAAAACGAAGCTGCTTTTCACATAAGATTCTCACTTCCCGCCGGAGGTCAGCTATATCTTCCCGACTTTTCGCTAAACGGAATCGTCAGCGAGTTTTCGGTCAAATATATCACACCGGCAGGACTTGGGGTGGATTACCTTTTCATTGTAACAAAAACAGATAAGCTCCCGATGGCTGACTCGACCGCTGTTTTGAATGAACTTTCGGTCATTGACCATGAGTTCGATCAAAGCTTTGACCCGCATGTGTTCTTATATACCATGACGGTCGACAGTGACTGCGACAGCGTTCGTTTCGACTATGACCCGCTTCACCGCGAAACGGCGATATCGCTAATAGCCCCCGAAAAGCTTTCTTACGGTTCAAACATCATCACAATAAACTGCAAGTCGGAAAACGGCGATACCGCCGTTTACACCGTGATAATCGATCGTGAACCCAAACCGGAGGAATCGTCGCCGCCGTTCGAGGAATCGAGCGAAAGCTCTGAGCATAGCGACGAGCCAATTGTCGATATATCATATGTATCACATGAATCCGAAGAGTCAGATTCAGATAAAGACATTTCGGATCGTATGCTGTATTCAGTAATAATCGGCGTTGCGGTCGTCATCGTGTCGTTTGCAATCGTGATTCTGATGCGAAGAAAAACCAAATAGCAAAAAACAGCCGGGCAACCCCTAAAAAGGTCGCTCAGCTGTTTTTAGTTGTCTATGATCAGCCGCGTTCAGGAATAGGAGCGGCAAGAATCTCATTCTTTCTGTTCAGAAGGTCATCGGACGCTATTGCTTTTTCAAGTGCTTCAACGCCTATGCGATCAATGGCTGCGCCGAGACGCTCCTTGACATATCCGTTTTCCTTGTACCAAAGCATAACCTTTTCGATAACAGCAGGAATCTCCTCTTCGGTGTAAGCGCCGTTAAGCAATGTGCCGATGCGCTGTTTTTTACCCCATGTACCGCCGACATAAACGCTGCAAGTGCCTTTAACTTCCTTGGGAACAGCTCCGAACGGGCACTTACCGACGCATACGCCGCAATACTTGCACGCATCGAAATCGATATGCGCCTTACCGTCCTTGACTGTAACAGCTTTTGAAGGGCATGACGCTTCGACAAGACACTTCTTGCATCCGCGACATTTTTCGATATCGTAAGTAAAAAATTTGTTTCCTTCTATTCCGACGTCATTGAGGCTGGGCTTCATACAGCTGTTCGGGCAACCGCCGACTGCGATCTTGAACTTATGCGGCAGTTTTACATCGCGCATGCCGATATAAAACTTATCATGTATTACGGCGGCAAGCGCCTGCGTGTCGATATTACCGTACACACAGGTAGTTCCCTTACAAGCGGTAACAGGGCGAACCTTAGCGCCAGTTCCTCCGAAATACAGACCTCTTTCAGCCATAAAGCTTTCTGCTTCGGGAATTTTTTCAAAAGGTATTCCAACGATCTCAGCCGCAAGGCGCGAAGTAAAAATAACCTTTCCGTTGCCATATTTGTCTGCGCATTCGGCAAGTGCTTTGAGTTCGTCGGCGTTGAAGAGACCTCCGACAGACACAATTCTTCCGGAGAAGCATTCAGTGCCGCGGTTTAACAAAAAACCTCTTCCTTTGACAGCTGTGATATCATCTTTTGAAATACTCATAGTAATCGTTCCTTTCTTATAAAAGCACCGCTTGGCAGACGGTCAGCTTGACATATAATTCCGTGTATGATATAATTATACCATCATAAAAGCGTCATGTCAACAGTGTTATAGTAAGGAATCAGAACATGTCAGGCAGAAAATCCATCAGGCTATTTGCAATAATACTTATTTTTTCTCTCATATCCGCCATGGCAGTCTCGTGTAAGAGAGAAGAGCGCCCTGATACGTCCGCTGACGAAGTCAGCTTCACAGACTCGCTCGGACGCGAGGTTACGGTAAAAAAGAATCCAAAGCGCGTCGCCGCTCTGCTCGGCAGCTTTGCCGACGTATGGCAACTCAGCGGAGGCAATCTTTGCGCATCGTCAGACGACGCATGGGATGATTTCGGGCTCGATATGGAAAACGCGGTCAATCTCGGCGGCACAAAGAGCCCCAGTCTTGAATTGCTGTTCTCTTCAGACCCGGACTTCGTGATCGCAAGCTCCTCAACCGCCGCAAACGTAAAAATGAAGGATTCGCTGGAACAGGCAGGAATAACCGTAGCATATTTCGACGTTTCAACCTTCGATGATTATCTTCACCTGCTTGACGTCTGCACCGACATCACCGGGCGCAAAGATCTGTATGAAAAAAACGGGCTTGCACAGCAAAGCAAACTCGAAGAACTTAAAAAAAGCTTTGAAAACGATCCGCTCGACGCTGATAAGAAAACAGTACTGTTTCTGCGCGCTTCATCGGGGTATATACGCGCAAAGAACAGCGAAGGCAGCGTCCTTGGCGAAATGCTTAAAGATCTCGGCTGCATCAATATAGCCGATTCCGACGATTCACTGCTCGAAAATCTCAGCATTGAGAGCATTATAAAAGCAGATCCCTACCGCATTTTCATCGTTCAGGTCGGCGACGACAAAGAGGCTGTAGCTGCCGGAATCAACAAGATGCTTGAATCCAATCCTGCATGGAATGAACTTGACGCTATCAAAAACGACCGCGTACACTATATGGATAAAACACTTTTCAATCTTAAGCCGAACGCACGTTGGTACGAAGCCTATGAGCAGCTTGCAGACATACTTAGAAGCTAAAAAGAAGCGTTTAGCTTTAATATATTTACTTTCCGCCGCCTTTCTTGTCTGCGCGTTCTTTATCGGAATAACTGTCGGCAGTACTAAGATGGGGCTTGACGAAATAGTGCGCATACTGCTCGGGAGATCGACCGATACTGTTTCGGCAAGAATATTTTGGTATGTGCGATTTCCCAGAACGCTTTCGTGCATAGTCTGCGGCGCGGCGCTTGCCGTCTCGGGCGCGGTGATTCAGGGAGTGCTTTCAAACAGTCTTGCCTCTCCAAGCATTATCGGCGTCAATTCCGGCGCAGGGCTTGCCGTTACGGTATGCACCGCATTCGGCTTTTACAGCGGTTGGCAGCTTTCGCTCTTTTCCTTTTTCGGGGCGTTTGCCGCTGTCGCCGTAATAACAGCCGCCGCTGTAAAACTGTCAGCCTCAAAAGGCACGGTGATCCTTTTGGGTATAGCGCTAAACAGCTTTTTCGGCGCGATCTCTGATGCGATCATCGCGCTGAAGCCCGACATAAGCGTCATGAGTAACGATTTCAAGATCGGCGACTTCTCTGCCGTGACGTACGGAAAGCTTTTGCCGTCGGCGGCTATGATCTTCATAGTTCTGATCATTCTCTTCGCCCTTTCCCGAAGGCTTGAGATATTGACCCTCGGCGACGACAGCGCCATCGGGCTTGGCATGAACACAAAAACATCCCGCGCTTTGTTTCTTGTGCTCGCCGCACTGCTTGCCGGCTGTGCCGTAAGTATAGCGGGACTGCTCTCGTTCGTCGGGTTGCTTGTACCGCATATAATACGAAAAATCTCCGGAAATTCATACCGACATCTGCTGCCGCTTTCTGCAATATCCGGCGCCGCATTTGTAACGGTTTGTGACACTGCCGCAAGGTCGCTCTTTGCACCGTTTGAGATTCCCGCAGGAATCATCATGGCGTTCCTCGGCGCACCGTTCTTTGTGTTTTTGCTTATAAAAAGAAAAGGAATCCGCTCTATCGTGTGATAAGAGCGGATTTTTTGTTTAATTATTTCAGTTTTTCAAGATACAGATCTGACTCGGAGCGGTTTTTAAAAACGATAACATTTTTCTCGTCACACCTGTCAAGCAGTGCAATAATATTGCCCCTGTTCGTGTCATTAAACGTTTCAACGTATTCCCGAAACTCCTTGTCAACCTCTTTTTCAGTCCACGGCATGTCTGTACGTGGCTTACCGACTCTTTCTGCTATACCGCTCAGGCACACTTCGGGAGGATAGTCCAAAAAGAATACCGTGTCGCATTCCTGCATACGAAGCTCCATGGTACGACCGTAATTTCCATCTATTATCCACGCTTCATGCGACATAGCTTCCTTAAGTCTTTCTACAAAAACAGGTCGTTCGACGTGCGTCCCGTCCTCATTCCAAAAAAGCATGTCCAAATGCACCAGAGGTATAGCCGTCAGCATATGAAGCTTTTTCGCAAATGTGCTTTTCCCGCTTCCAGGGCATCCTATTATGAGTATTTTTTTCATATAAGTACAATTCATATCTGATCTGCATTTTTCAGCAGTCTGATATTCATGAGTTTTTTAAGATACTGTTTGGCGCGCTTCAGGTCGGAATTGCGCTCAATAAGCGTTACATCCGCCGCTTCCCATACAAGCAACGTTCCGCTTATATTGATCACATCAAATACTATCTGCGGCAGGTCGAGCCAATTAAGAAAATAGCTTGCAATCAATAATGCGACGCCTCCGCCGAGTAACGAAAACCCCGTCACCGTCTTGCGCCGCTGTTCCATTGCAAATGCATAGACCATAAGAGCGACGTTATCTTTGACGATTTTTTCGGCCTCACTGACTGCATAATCCCCAAAATCCGAAATATATACATCGATATTGATCTTGAATTTTCTTGGGATAAGGTCAAACATCTCAGAGATCTTGTCGAACAGCACAGAGTTTAGTTTCTCAACGCTGTTGTCGCCAAGAGTCTGATCGACAAGCTCAGAAAAGGTTTCGAAGTTCAGCCTTACCGTAATCGTCTTGCCGTCTACGGTAAAGTAGCGCGATAATATTTTATTTACAGTTGTTCCGATTTTTTTCATATAAACCTCGCCGAAATAAATTTTTTTAAAATAAGCGCCCTTTGCCCATAAAAGCCTATTTCACCGTATCAAACACTTTATACCCGCGTTCTTCCGTAACTGTTTCGTTTCCCCCGGTCATCTACATTTACAAAGCGCGATTTATTCAACTAAAAAGCACGTTCAGCCATTGCCAAACGTGCTTTTTCAGTTGTGAGACGGATACGAAAAAGACGTTTTTGCGATTTTGTATGAGGGATTTGAACTCTCACAATTTACCGACGAAAGAATTATTACGCATTTAATGAAATATCTTTCTTTGCTCGATGGAAATAATCTTATGGATGCGGGCAAGGTGGGCATCTTTAATGAATAAAGATAATTGACATTCTTTGTAGGACGAGGTATGATATATTTATTAATATTTGTATGCTATAATACTTAATACAGGTTGAAATTCGGCAATTTTTTTGTGCTATAAATTGAGTTGAGGAAATAACATGAAAGCGGAGATTAATAAGCAAATAGAGCTTGTACAGATTTTGTTATATCTTGCGAGAGAGCAGGAAAAGACCGTACAGCATCTTAACAATAAGGATTATTTAAAAAATATATCCGATTGGTTTGAGCCATATAAAGATCATGCCGCAGTGCAAATCACGAAAGAATTAATAACGGAAAATTACTTCTTTCATATCCGTCCGCTGAAAGCAATTCTTAATTTGGAAAATATTCTTAACGATGATTCGCATGAACTTCATTTATGGGCGGTAGCAACGGCAAAATTTGCAGAAGAAAGCAGTTTTGACGATTTTTTTCATAAACAAAACGCATATTACGCAAGCATACTCGAATATATAAATTCCTGTGATTTTGATACTTGGATATCATATATTGAAAACTATTTCAAAAGTAATCCTGACGAATTTCATTTGCTAATATGCCCCATTGCAGGAAACTATGGTTTTAATATTGTACTGGGAGAAAAGAAAATTGCTTATACCGTTCGCTGTATGCCGTACTACGATGAGAACGGCACCCCGGATTGGCAGTTTGATTTTTTTGCTAAAGGGATAGCGCACGAATATGCGCACTGCTTTGTAAATCCGATCGTCGAGGCAAACAAGGAACTGCTGAAAAATCACACACGATTTTTTAAAGTTCACAAGAATATGCCTAAAAGCTATAATGTGGATTATGCAGTGATAAACGAATATTTTGTCAGGGCATTTCAGATACGGTTTATGGAGGAAAACCGTATGCTGTTTCCCCAATTTGATATCTCTGCGGAATATGATCGTCAACGTGAAAGTTTTATTTTTATCGATAATTTTGTCGATATGTTAAAGGTGTTTGAAAGCAGTGGCGTGTCGTTCTCGGAATTTTACACGCAAAATATAGAAGAAATTCTGAGTAAGAGCAATAAACCGTAAAAGACCTTGACTTTAAGTCTTTTTAGAAAAACAAAGAACCCTAATCCCGATACATCTCGTATCAAAATTAGGGTTCTTTTCTGTGAGGCGGATACGAAAAAGATATATTTACGTTTTCGACAGATGGTTTTGAACCCTCGTAATACACTAATGAAATAATGACCTTCGGTCATTGAAAAAGCACTTGCTTTCACAAGTGCTTTTTCTGGTGGGGGAAGGTGGATTCGGAC
>CAZVSW010000103.1:0-6794 GCA_964630005.1 uncultured Ruminococcus sp.
AAATTGAATCTATCCTCACCGACTTTGTGATTGTAATACTTGGCGATTCCGTCAGGGACGGAAGGGCTTCTGAACTTCCTTGTTTTCCTTATCCATGGGTGAAATCCTCCTTTATCAGTAATAAAAATCAGAACGGAAGGTCGTCGTCAGCCGAAATTTCTTCAAACGAGCCTTCGGATTTGGGAGTACTGTAAGAAGGCATGGAAGCCGCACTCTGATAGGGTGAGGACGAAGACGAATCGTCCTTTCTTCCGACAAAAGAAACTTCGTCGGCTACAACCTCGGTGGTATAACGTTTCTGATTGTTGTTGTCAACCCAGCTGCGTGTCTGAAGAGTTCCGCAGATGAGTATGGACTTGCCTTTGCTGAAATACTTAGAAACGAATTCAGCAGTCTGACGCCAACAAACAATATTAATGAAATCCACTTCGCGCTGACCGTTCTGACTCTGAAATCTTCTTTCGACAGCGATGCTGAAAGAGGTCACCGGCACACCGTTTGGCGTTTGCTTGAGTTCCGGGTCGGCAGTAAGATTGCCCATTAAAATGACTTTGTTAAAGCTTGGCATGGTTCTTAAATACTCCTTGAAGTTTTTTTGGCGATTATTCTTCGCACTTAATGGTAAGAGCGCGGAGAATGGAATTATTGATGTTGAAGAGACGTTCAAGCTCAGCGGGGAACGCGGGAGCGGAACGGAATCTGATCAGAACATAATAACCCTCAGTCAGATCGTCGATAGGATAAGCAAGATGTCTTGTACCCCATTCATTGACGGACTCGATTTCGCCGTTGTCGGTAATAAGAGCGGTGAATTTTTCAATTACGCCCTTGACAGCTTCCTCGCCGATGGTATTTCTGACGATGAAGAGTGTTTCATACAACGCTTTGTTCTGTTCCATTATTTACACCTCCTTTTGGACTATGACCGTATGTCGGGCATACGGTAAGGAGAAAACCGCGAAGGTTTTCACATACATTTTGTATTATACACCGTTAAGACGGCGTTTGTCAAGTGTTTTTACTGAGAATTTTTCAAAAGCTTTCTGAATCTGTGGGTGGAATCAAGAAGCGGAGAGATCGATTCGTCGTGATTGAGGGTGCTGATTATTTTTGCAAGGAAGCGCGAACAATCGACTTCGCAGAACCACGGGCGGTTTCGTATCTCATCGGGGATGTAGGAGAGGTTGGTCGTATAAAGCTTTGTAAGGAGTCCCTGCTCATAGAGTTCGTCGAATTTGGCGACGCCCTTGCTGAAGAACGAGAAGGTGGCCGCAACATACGTTTTGTCGGGGTTATATTTCTTTGTCTGCTTTATGATGTCGATTACCGATTCGCCGGACGCTATCATATCGTCAACGATCATGATCTTTTTGCCGTCGAGCGGGCTGCCTATATATTCATGCTGGATAATGGGATTCTTGCCGTCGATAATGACCGAATGGTCGCGGCGCTTATAGAACATACCAACGTCGACGCCGAGTATGTTTGCGTAGTTTATGGCTCTGTCCATTGCGCCGGTATCGGGCGAAATGACTGTCATGTTGTCTTTTATGATGTTACTGCCTTCGTTTTCGATGAAAAGCTTGAGCATGGAATATGTCGGCAGTATATTTTCAAATGAGGTTAACGGAATGGCGTTCTGGATGTTCGGGTCATGTACATCAAAAGAAAGTATGGTGTTCACGCCGAGGTTTTCGAGCTCACGGAGCGCCATTGCGCAGTCCATAGATTCACGGCCCTTTCTTCTGTGCTGTCTTGACGCATAGAGGAGTGGCATAATGACGGAAACACGGTTGGCCTTTCCCGCAATTGCTGAAATAACGCGCTTAATGTCCTGAAAATGCTCGTCAGGACCGTAATGGTTGGTAAATCCGAACATATCGTAAGTACAGCTGTAGTTGCCGACGTCGGCAATGACGTAAATATCTTTGCCCCTTACGGTGTCGACAAGCTTGATCTTCCCTTCGCCGTTATTAAAGCGAACTTCTTCGTGCGGAACAAGATATGTGAAAGAGGGATCGGTTATGTTCCTCAGGTTTTTGATGCGGCTGTTTACAAGATTACCGAGTGCCTCGCTGCTTTTCAGCGCGATAATGCCAAGGTCGCCGTGATTTAAAATATCAGACATTGCAGTATACCTCACAAAAATTTCAACTTCCGTAATGCCGTCGAATGCGTTATTCGACCGTACTACCGTTGCAAACATTGTACACTAAATATTCACAATTGTAAATGGTCTAATTCAACAAAATAAGCCCTGAAATATTTTATTTTGCGACCGCTTTTGCCGATGTTCAGCAGACAGAAGTTGTAGCGCTTTTATATGACATCAGCCGTACAGATACAAAATATTGAAATATATCGCGATTAGTGTAAGAAAAATGGTTGACAAGTTTGATTTGGTGTGATAAAATGAAATGAACAAAAGTTCGCCGACGGCGTCTCGCCTGCTTCGGCTTAAGATAAAATATCATTTTTATGGGAGTGCTATTATCATGGCAGCAAATACGACAGGCAAAAATGCGGTCGATAAAACCGACGACAAAAAGAAGGCGCTGGAAACAGCCCTTGCGCAGCTTGAAAAGAAACAGGGCAAGGGTATCATCATGCGACTCGGCGACAATATGAATATGGAAGTGAAGTCTGTGCCTACCGGCTCGCTGTCGCTCGATCTGGCGCTCGGAATAGGCGGTATACCGCGGGGAAGAATCATCGAAGTTTTCGGACCTGAATCCTCGGGTAAGACTACCGTTGCGCTGCATATGATAGCCGAAGTGCAAAAGGCAGGCGGCGAAGCCGCATTTATTGATGCCGAGCACGCGCTTGATCCGGTCTATGCAAAAAATCTCGGGGTCAATATAAACGATCTTCTTGTGTCACAGCCCGATGACGGCGAATCCGCCCTCGAGGTCTGCGAAGCTCTGGTAAGAAGCGGAGCTGTTGAGATCGTGGTAGTCGACTCGGTAGCGGCTCTTGTTCCTAAAAGCGAGATAGAAGGCGATATGGGCGATTCTCATGTCGGTCTTCACGCAAGACTTATGTCGCAGGCTCTCCGCAAGCTTTCGGGCGCTATCGCAAAATCAAACTGCGTGGTGGTCTTTATAAACCAGCTCAGAGAAAAAGTCGGCGTTATATACGGAAACCCAGAAGTTACAACAGGCGGAAGGGCGCTTAAGTTTTATGCGAGCGTTCGCATCGATGTCAGAAAGGGAGAACAGATCAAGGACGGCACTAACCTTATCGGTAACCATGTAAAGTGTAAGATCGTTAAAAACAAAGTTGCGCCTCCTTTTAAGACGGCCGAATTCGATATCATTTTCGGCAAAGGAATTTCAAAAGAAAGCGAGCTTGTCGACCTTGGCGTTCAGTTCGATATAATAGAAAAGAGCGGCTCGTGGTTCAGTTATAACGGACAGCGCCTTGCGCAGGGCAAGGATAACGTAAGAATCCTGTTCACCGAGGACAAGACTTTGGCCGAAGAGATCGAAGCGAAGGTCAGAAAAGCTTATGCGGATTCCAGAAACGGCTATGAAGCCGAATTCGGCGAATCCGAAGACGACGGTGCAGATAGCGAAGCGTTTGACGAAGAAGTCTGATGGCGGAGATCACTTCAGTCTTAATATATGAGGATAAGCACGAGGCCGATGTAACGGTTAACGGTGAAACATACCGCATCACATCGCGTGACCTCGAAAAGCTTGCTCTTGAAGAAGGGGAAGGCGATGATGAGATCATTGAAATGCTCAGTCATTGCTCGATGCGTCTTTCCGGAATAAAAAAGGCGTTTTCGATCCTCTCATACGGCGATACATCTGCAAAAAATCTTTTTAAAAAGCTTTCCGAAAAGTTTGATAGGGAAATAGCTCTTGAAGTTACGGAGCTCATGAAAGAACGCTCATATATCGATGAATACGCAGCGTCCGAGCGCTTTGCGTCCCGTTCTTCCGAGATCAAGCTTTGGGGTCCTTCCAGAATAAAAAACGAGCTGCTTCGCCGCGGATACGAGCGTGATGCGGTTTTGTGTGCAGTCGAAGGGCTTGATGAAGATCAGATCTATGATAATTTAATGAGCCTTGTCGGCAAGAAAATGCCGACAGGCGGTATAGAAGATATAAAAAACAAATCGAAGCTCTGCGCATATCTTCAGCGCATGGGATATCCTTATGATATGATAAACCGCGCGATCAGGGCTTTTTGTGAACAGGATGGTTGTTTTGGCGATTAAAGTTGGTTTTGTTTCTCTTGGCTGTGCCAAGAATCTTATAAATACAGAGGTTATGATCTCAAAGCTTGCCGAAGCCGGCTGCGAGATCGTTGCCGAGGATATCGAAGCGGACGTTATTGTTATAAATACCTGCGCATTCATTCAATCCGCAAAGCAGGAAGCTATTGATAATATTCTCGATGTGGCGTGGCTCAAAAAGAACCGTTCGCTCAAGGGAATCGTTGTTGCAGGATGTCTCGCAGAGCGCTATAAAGACGAAATTTTCAGCGAAATGCCCGAAGTCGACGCGGTTATCGGAACGGGCGCATACGACGATGTCGTTGCAGCGGTACAGACAGCGTATGAAAAAAAGCGTTTCTCGTGCTACCGCGATATAAATACTGCCTCTATGAGCGGCAACCGTGTTGTCACAACTACGGAATTTTTCGCATATATAAAAATTGCAGAGGGCTGTGATAACAGATGCTCTTACTGTGTCATCCCTTCGATACGCGGCAAGTTCCGCAGCAGACCGATGAGCGAAATAGTTGAAGAAGCAAAAGACCTTGCTTCGCTTGGTGTTAAGGAGCTTTGCGTGATTGCTCAGGATACCACACGTTACGGTGAAGATATATACGGTACATATTGTCTCGACAGCCTCCTCCACGAGCTTTCCGAAGTTGAGGGTATCGAATGGATACGTGTTCTGTATATGTACCCCGAACGTGTTACCGATTCACTTATCAGCGAAATCGCTTCGAATCCCAAGATCGTTAAATATTTTGACATTCCGGTTCAGCATGTTACGGATAATGTGCTGAAAGCCATGAACCGACGCGACAGCGCCGCTACAATTCGTTCAACGGTTGAGCGCATAAGAGCCGCTATTCCGGACGCCACACTGCGTACTACCCTGATTACGGGCTTCCCCGGCGAGACCGAGGAAGATTATAAGGCTATGTGTGAATTCATTGATGAGATGAAGTTCGATCGCCTCGGAGTGTTCGAATATTCGCGCGAAGAGGGCACGCCCGCTTATGATATGCCGTCTCAGATTCCGGCGGCTGTCAAGCATAAGCGCTGTAAGGCTTTAATGAAGCGCCAACAGGCCGTTACCGCTTCTAAAAACGACGCGCTTGTCGGAACAACGGTCAGGGTTTTGTCCGAAGGCTATGATAAGGTATCTGAATGCTTTTTCGGCAGATCGTTCCGCGATGCGCCCGACGTTGACGGAAAAATATATTTTCACTCATCACAAAATATAAAGGACGGCTCGTTTGTCGACGTCAAAATAATGGAAGTTATCGATTATGACTTGCTTGGGCAGGCCGTGTTTAACGAATAGACGATACAGTCAGCATTGAAACGAGGTATCTTTAATTGAAACTTAATCTTCCGAATAAGCTCACCTTGCTCCGAATAATACTTATTCCGTTTTTCGTACTGTTCACAGTATACCCGATCTTCGGAGCGGAAAATGTCATGTGGTCAAGAATAGTGGCTGTTTCTATATTCATACTTGCCGCTATAACCGATTTTCTTGACGGATATATGGCAAGAAAAAAAGGTCTGATAACGACCTTCGGCAAATTCATGGATCCGCTTGCCGATAAATTTATGGTATTCGGCGCATTTGTGTCGATCTGTTTTTCCGATTACATACTCGATTTCGGAGAAAGTGCAATTATTTCAGCGCCGGTGCTTCGCCATGCTGCATTCTGGGCCACGCTTCTCGTGATTTTCCGCGAACTCGCCATTACATCAATGAGACTGGTTCTTTCAAATGATTCCGGCATCGTTGTTGCCGCCAATAAGCTTGGCAAGATCAAAACCGTTATTCAGTTTTTGACGGTAATAATCATATTGCTCGAACCGATCGCGTTTCCTCTCGGCGGCTTTCTGTCGCTGTTTGCCATAATAATTATGGTCGTTTTCACTGTTTGGTCGGGAGTTAATTATATTCTCCAGAATTGGAACAGTATTAATACCAACAAATAAATTCAGAGGCTGTTTATGAAGCTTTATAATTCACTTACAAGAGAAAAAGACGATTTTAACGTAAGCGGCAATACCGTCCGGATGTATACCTGCGGTCCTACCGTTTATCATTTCGCACATATAGGTAACCTCAGAAGCTATATAATGGAGGATGTGCTGGAAAAATATCTCAGATACTGCGGATATGATGTTAAACGTGTTATGAATATAACCGACGTCGGTCACCTCACAGGCGACAGCGACGACGGCGAAGATAAAATGCTTAACGGCGCTAAAAGAGAACATAAGACCGTTCGGGAGATCGCCGAATTCTATACAAATGCCTTTTTTGCAGATTGCGTCAAGCTCAATATCAGAAAACCCGATACAGTTGTTCCTGCTACGACCTGCATACAGGATTTTATCGATATGATAACCGTACTGCTGGACAAGGGGTACGCTTATGTCAGCGGAGGAAACGTGTATTTTGATACTTCAAAGGTGTCTGAGTATTATGTTTTCAATAAGCACGATGCAGAAGATCTTGAAGTGGGTGTGCGCGACGGAGTAGATGCTGACGATAACAAGCGTAATAAGACTGATTTTGCTCTGT
>CAZVSW010000104.1:0-6759 GCA_964630005.1 uncultured Ruminococcus sp.
ACGGGAATCACAACTCCTTTTTGATCAAGGAGCTTTTTTATGGTCGATACATGTCCTTCGCCGCCGTCAAGAAGGATCAGATCGGGGTAATCCCATTCAGGGTGACCGAGCCGCCGCTCGATCGCTTCGTGCATGGAGGCATAGTCGTTCTGAGCGGCTTCGCGGATGTTGAATGTACGGTAATGTTTTTTTACGAACTTACCGTCGATGAGGACGGTCATCACGCAGGTGGTGTGTTCTTCGCCGCTGTTTGAAATGTCATATGCCTCTATGCGGCGCGGAAGCACCTCGAGCTGTAAGAATTCGGCAATACCGGCGAGGAATTTGGTGGTGCGGTCTTCGGTAACGCGTTTGTGAAGCAGCAGATTCTTGGCGTTGTTTTCGGACTGTTCAACAAGGCGTAACTTGTCGCCGCGCAGCGGTCGGTAAAGCTTGACGCTGCCGGTTTCTGAGAATTTGGCTTCAAGCATACTCTGGTCTTCGGGGATCAGATCATAGCCGAGCAGAACCTCTTTCGGTATATATTCTCTTGAAGTATAAAACCTGAACAGAAGCGAGGTAAGCGTTCCCGAATCGAGGATCTCCTCAGCCGGGAAGAAGAAGCACTCTCTGTCAGTGATAGCGCCGCCGCGTATGAACAAGACCGATACCGCACTGCCGAGGTCGTCGGAATAGATTCCGATAGCGTCGGCGTCGGTCGTCAGGGAGGCGACTATATGCTGTTTGTCGCCGATCTTTTTGATGTCCGATATGGTGTCGCGCAGTTTGGCGGCTTTTTCAAATTCAAGCTCTTCGGCGGCTTTTTCCATCTTTTCTTCAAGTTCCCTCAAAAGCCCGCTGTATTCCCCTTTGAGGAAGCGTATCGCCGGTTCGAGCGATTCGCGGTATTCCTCTACCGTCATTTTTCCCGCAATGCAGGGAGCTATGCACAGCCCCATGTGATAATTGAGGCAGGGACGGTTTTTGCCGATATCCTCGGGGAATTTATGCTTGCAGGTGGGCAGTCTGAAGGTCTTTTTTGCGGTGTTTATAATACCGTACGCGACGCCCGCCGACGAATACGGACCGAAGTAGCGGCTGCCGTCGTCGACCCTTCGATAAGCAAGATCGATGTCGGGCCACGGCGCGTTGGTCAGCCTTATATACGGGTAGTCGGAGCTGTCTTTGAGCTTGATGTTGAAGCGGGGCATGTACTGCTTGATAAACTGGTTTTCAAGTATCAGCGCTTCAAGCTCGGTCTTGGTGTGGTATACTTCAAAATCGTATACGCATTCGACCATGCGGCGCGTTTTCGGCGTATGCTTTGCCGACGCCATAAAATAGCTGCTGACGCGGTTTTTGAGCGCCTTTGACTTGCCGACGTAGATGACCTTGCCAGATTGGGCGTGCATTATATAAACGCCGGGTGTAAGCGGAAGCAGCTTCGCTTTTTCATAAAGTTCTTCTCGTGTCATTTCATAAAAACAAGCGCTCCGAGATGTAAAAAGACCCGGAGCGATAGAATATTTAAAACGTTAAAGCTATGCTTATTCCATTGCCATAAGCAGGTCGATAAGTCCGTCAACTGCTTCGGCTTCATCAGAGCCGTCTGCAATGATTGCAACGGTATCGCCTTTGCTGATGCCGAGCGAGAGCACGCCCAGAAGCGATTTTGCGTTGGCGCGTCTGTCGCAGTTTTCTATCCACACGGAAGACTTATAGCCGTTTGCTTTTTGTATAAAGAAAGTTGCGGGACGAGTGTGAAGCCCGACTTGATTTTGAATTGTAATTGTCTTAGTAAGCATAGCTGTTATTCCTTCATCGTACACATTAACTTATCTTTTATTATACCAAATTTCCGCCGCCAAATCAATACTTAGGATATGTCATATTTTACGAAATTGAGAGACGCAAATTTCTCATTGTTTGTCAATCTTTACTCTCCGGCAGTGCCACTTTGCGCACGTCCTTGATGCGGCAGTTCAGCGACAGCCGGGCGGTTTCAAGCGTGATCGTTTCGTTAAGAAGCAGGCGGACGCCGTTTTTCGTGTAGTATACACCGTCGGTAATATAGCCGCGCAGGCTGATCTCCATGGTCACGTCGCGGCAACGTGTGGAAAGTACGTCGCGGTCGACGCCGTCGATGGTTACGATATCCTTTGACGGCGTTGTTGAAACCGACGATATCGTACCGATGCTCTTGCCCTCTGCATCGAAGATCTCGTCGCCTTCCTTGATGGTTGCGGCGCGTCCGTTTTCGAGGAACGTGACCTGTACATCCATGAGGAAATAGGAGCTTTCGTCGGAAAAGAACATATTTCTGATCTCGGCGCGGAATATCACTCCGGCAATGATTATTGC
This sequence comes from uncultured Ruminococcus sp., assembly GCA_964630005.1. Taxonomy (GTDB): domain Bacteria; phylum Bacillota; class Clostridia; order Oscillospirales; family CAG-382; genus UBA1206. Next base: position 2,341 of record CAZVSW010000104.1, read on the forward strand.
CGCAATTATTACTATAAGGATGTCAAAAAGGTTGAATTTCTTTGTCTTCATCGTCTTTCTCCGGATATTGAGTCGCATACGGCAATGCCGAGTACGCGTTTGGTGTGGAATCTGTATGTTTTTCCAAGCTTCATCACGATTCCGCTCACGCTTCGCGTTCCGTCTTTCACGGTTACGGAGGCGTTGACGGTTATGGCGATACCGCCGCTTTCGAGCGATTTTATGGAAGCTACGCTTCCCAGAAGCGCGTCGTCATCAAGCCAGACGCTGTCGCCGATCTTGATGTATTTTGCGGCGTCCGTATCCTCGGTCATATTGAGTGTGATCTGTGCCTGGATTGTGTCGCCGAAGCTGATGCGTGCAAACAGCACGCCGAGGATCACGGCGATCGCAATCGCGGCCGCTACGATCGTGATATCAAGCGCATTGAATTTTTTCATGGTCAATAATCCTCCGTACCGTAAAGCCGTGAAAATACGTTCCCGGAGCACGAAAGCAGTGCCGCATTGCTGAAGGCGATAACGATAGCGCGTCCGTCGCCGAAGGTAGAAGGAAGAGCAAAAAGGTACAGGCAGGATATCAGCATTGCGATGAGACTGCCGCAAAGCAGGCGTACCGAGCCGATACGGCTTTTATTTATTGCGGTGAAGCCGACTGTGAAAAGGAAGAATACCGTGAGCGCCAACAAAGCAAGAAGGATAATTCCGCCCGAAGAGACGATCGCGGTGAATATGCTATCGCCTTTTTCGGCAGTTCCGCCGCCGAATATTTTTACAGACCATTCGGAATATCTGAAAAGGCCGGGGATTTCAAACGGTACGATATCGCGGTTCATCGACAGCTTTGCGAGAAGCACATATGCAAACGGCAGTGTCAGCACAGCGCCGAGGAGCGTTGTAAGCGGCTTTGCCAGCCTTATCATGCCGTATATAATGATGATGGCGCCGTAACCGCACCAAACGGGAAGCGAAAACGACATTGAAGCGTTTACCGCCGACGACGCAAAGAATATAAGCGCCAGAATCGATACAGACGTTTTTTTTGCGTTATGGAGCATAAGGAGCGCCGTCGGAGCTGAGATCAGCGAGAGCAATACCGATTCGCCGCTGTTTATTGCCGCGATGAATGGTACGTGAACCGACAGATCAACGCCGAGCAGCGACGCTACGTATACCGCGGAGGTAACTATCGAGCTAATAAAAAGTCCGACGCTCAAAGCGCCTATACCTTTTTCGAGCAGGTCGAGGTTTCGGAAAAGATTGATGATAAGGATATATATGCCGCAAAGCATGACAACAGACAGCGTACTGCCGAGACCGAACGAGCATACGGCCGCGACAGAGAAGAGAATCACAAAGATATCCGCGGCGGTAAGTGTGATATTGCGTTTGCCCCTCATGAGCTTAAGAAGGTATGAGACGGCAGAGGCGATCAGCACGATCTCAAGATGAGTGTACGGCGCGAACGACATCATTATGAGTGAAATCAGCATACCGCTTTCCGGCGAATAGAGCACCATACAGGCGAGTATCGCGATAAGGAGCGCCGACAGTATGTCAAGCGGTTCGAAAATAAAGCTGAGCGTTCCGGCAAGAGTGCCTACAGCCAGGGCTATGGCACTGTGCGGCTTAGGTGTAAGCTTGCTTCTGAGCGCCAGCTGACTTACGCCGAGCAGGTCTGAAAAAACGGTCCGGAACGCGGCGCTTTTGACCAACTTTTCGGCAATGCTCTTTTTTGAAAAAAGCAGAGGTATTGCGCAGGCAAGCATTGCGGCTACGCATATCAGGTTTTTGTTCAGGTCGTTTCCGAGCGAATCGAACATCAATATTTTGAGAAGGGTAGAGGCGAGAGAAAAAAGCCCGAAGCAAAGCAAAAATATCCCTGCGTCGCGCGTACAGGAACACAGAATGGCGTTCACGATACGGCGGTAAACAGAAACGATGTTACTGCTTTCAACGAGCCGTGCAAAGCTTGTTTTGATTTTTGAAAAGAATTGTGCTACGCCGAACGTACTTACGGCGCGCTGAAGCAGACCGCCGTTTTTAAGATCGTCAAACTTGTCGGCGCTGCAAAAATACCGCGATGCGGCGCTGTCGCTCACTGTGTTGTGGAGCTTGGCTGACGCGGTGTTTAGGGTTGATATTATCAGGCTGCCTTGATATAGCCGTGCAAGAAGCCCTTTCTTGCGCTTACGTTTGTTTTTGCTCATTTTTGAATTTTTTCGATATATTTCTCGTAAATATCGGGGCGTTTCAGCTTTGTGCGTTCCAAAGATTGGCGGTGTTTCCACGCTACTATCTCGGCGTGATTGCCGTTTGTGAGCACCTCGGGAACTTCGAGTCCTTCAAAGCTCCGCGGACGCGTGTATTGCGGATATTCAAGCAGTCCGCCTGCTATCGATTCGTTTTCATAGCATTCGCTCGAAGGGAGCACGCCGTCAACCATGCGGCTGATGCTGTCGACAACTATGGCGGCGGGAAGCTCTCCGCCGGTGAGGACATAATCTCCTACAGAGATCTCTTCATCGATCTCCAGCTCTATAATACGCTCGTCGATGCCCTCGTAATGACCGCAAAGCAGGATTATATTGTCATATCCGAGGAGCTGGCGCGCCTTTTCGTGCGAAAAGAGCGAGCCCTGCGGCGACATATATACTGTTCGGACACTGCCGGAAAGGCGGCTTTTTATATCTCTTATACAGTCGACTGCCGGCTGGCACTGCATGACCATGCCGAAACCGCCGCCATAAGGCGTATCGTCCACGCGGCGGTGCTTATCCTTGGTATAAGAACGTATGTCGGTCACGCCGACGGAAATTTTTCCGGCGGCGATGGCTCTTCCGATGATAGATTCACCGAAGATCGCGTTCATCATGCCGGGAAACAGCGTCAGAACTTCAAAATTCATGTTTCCAGTCCTTCCAGCGGCGCAACGAAGATGCCGTTTTCTACGCTGCGGCGGAGTATATATCTGTCGACGTCGGGAACGCGGTAAGTGACGCCGTCGCCTTTAACGATATAATAAAAACCGGTAATATTTTCTTCTATCTCGTCAAGAATTCCATAGGTTTTGCCGTTTTCTTCGCAAAACACGGTAAGCCCGATCAAATCGTCGTTAAAGCAGACGCCGTCGGGCAGGATGATATCGTCGCGGTCAAACCACAGAGTGCGGTTTGTCAGCGCTGAGGCAGAGGTGCGGTCCTCATAGCCTTTGAAGATAATTGACGGGATTGTCGGGCGGTAAGATATTACCTCGATTGGACGTTTTCCGTCGCAATCGAGGTACAATGTCTTAACATCCAAGAGAAATTCCGGGTCGTCGCACCAACAGTCAAAGCGAAGCTCCCCCTTGATTCCGCGAGGGCCGCCGAGTCTGCCGGCTTCCAGATATTTTCTCATACGGCGTTTCAGGTAATGTCGACGATTACGCGCTTGTTTTCTTTGGTTGCAGCTGCGCGTATGACGCTTCTGATAGCTTTGGCGATTTTGCCGCCTCTGCCGATAACCTTGCCGATATCAGACTTGGCAACGGTAAGCTCAAGCACTGTCATATCGCCGCTGGTTCTTTCAACAACGACGACCTCATCGGGGTTATCGACGATAAGCTTGACGATGTCAATTAATAACTGTTTCATAATATGTGCTTTCTGAATCAGGCGTTGGCGCCGCTTCTCTTAAGAAGGTCTCTAACAGTGTCGGTGGGCTGAGCGCCGTTTTTGATCCACTGTGCTGCCTTTTCGTTGTCTACGCTGAGAACAGCGGGTTCTTTCATGGGATCGTAATATCCGATTTCTTCAATGAATCTGCCGTTTCTGGGGTAGCGGGAATCTGCTACTACGATTCTGTAAAAGGGAGCTTTTTTAGAGCCCATTCTTCTGAGTCTGATTTTGACTGCCATGGTTGTTTTCCTCCAAAATTTGGTGTATGATTTTATATTATTAATTTGGGTTAACTGATTTAAAAGGGCATACGCATCTTGCGTTTTTTGCCGCCCTTCATGAATTGCTTCATGAGCTGCTTTGTCTGTTCATACTGTTTGAGCAGACGGTTGACGTCTTCAACGGTCGTTCCGCTGCCTGCGGCTATACGGCGTTTTCTTGACGAGTTGAGGATCTCGGGATGATAGCGTTCGCGCATCGTCATGGAAAGGATGATCGCTTCGACCCTGTCCATTTGTTTTTCGTCGATCTTGGCGTCTTTGAGAGCGCCGGGCTTAATGCCGGGCATCATACCGAGGAGCTGATCTATGCTGCCCATTTTTCTGATCTGTTCGAACTGATCGAGGTAATCGTTCAGCGAGAACGTCTGCTCGCGGAATTTCTTTTCGTATTCGGCGGCTTTTTTCTCATCGATCGTCTGTTCGGCTTTTTCAATGAGCGAAAGCACGTCGCCCATGCCGAGGATGCGGCTTGCCATTCTG
>CAZVSW010000105.1:0-6619 GCA_964630005.1 uncultured Ruminococcus sp.
ATGGTGCTTTTTTTAATCTCTTGGTCGAAATCCAGTTATACATTGGCAATCTTCTCCGCCAGCTCTAAATATGCGCGGCTCATATCGCTGTCAGGGAACGCCGTAACGACAGTCTGCTTTTGCTCTTCTGCCATCTGAACCGTGGGATCGCGCTGTAATATATGAAAGATCTCCGTGCCTATTTCCGCCGCCGCGCGTTCAACGATCTGTTCCTCATTATCGATATTCTTTTTATTAAGAATGAGCCCCTTAAGCTTTGCATACCCTGCACCGTTTTGATTTTTTACAGCTTCTGCAATATTGCTCGCGGCATAAAGCGACATCATCTCGCCTGAAGTGATGATATACAGCTCATCGGCGTATCCGCCGCGTATCGGCATGGCGAAACCGCCGCAAACAACATCCCCGAGCACATCGAACAAAACAAAATCCGGAGCATATTTCTCATAAATATGCAGTTCTTTAATTTTTTCAAAAGCGGCGATGATTCCGCGGCCTGCACAGCCCGTGCCGGGAGTCGGTCCGCCGGCTTCCAACAAATAAACTCCGTCAGCGCCGAGACGGACGATCTCAGACTCGTCGTCAATGCCCTTTCTCATGGCGGAAAGAACCGTTTCGATTCGTTCACCGCCGTTATGATTTATAGTGGAATCGGATTTCGGGTCGCACCCGATCTGACACACCTTATACCCCAGCTTAACAAGAGCGGCCGCAAGGTTGGAGACCGTGGTGGATTTCCCGATTCCTCCCTTTCCGTAAAAAGCAATCTTTTTCATACTTCAACACTTTCTTTATTCTTTGGATTAAAAGCATCTCCGGATCGGATATCATTCTTCACCAAATCATAAGAGATACAAAGCGGCTTGCCGCTTCGCTTATCTTCTATGATATCGCCGTCGATTCCAAAGCATTCGTTAAGCATTTTTTCGGTCATGACATCAGCAGGAACGCCATACCCTTCGATCTGACCGTCGCGCATTGCAAGCAGATAATCCGAATATCTGGAAGCGAGATTCAGATCGTGAAGCACCATTACAATGGTAGTGCCTTCCTGCTCATTCAGGCGCTTCAGAAGCTCCAGAACCTCAAGCTGATGCGCAAGGTCGAGATAAGTCGTGGGCTCGTCAAGAAGGATTATACCGGTTTGCTGGGCGAGCGCCATTGCGATCCAGACCCTCTGTCTCTGACCTCCCGAAAGGCTTGCGATAGGTCGGTCGCAAAACTCCGACATGTTGGTAACTTCAAGAGCCCACTCAACGATAGCCTTGTCCTCCTTGCTGAGTTTGCCAAGACCCTTCTGATATGGAAAACGTCCGTACGCCACGAGCTCATGGCAGGTAAGAGTGCCCGGAGCGGTCGGCGTCTGCGGCAAAATGGCCATTTGCTTTGCGATATCACGATTCTTCATGCTCGCAATATCGTTGCCGTTTATTATAACACAGCCCGATTCAGATGGAATTATACGTCCGATCGCTTTTTAAACGGTCGTCTTTCCGCAGCCGTTAGCCCCGATGACCGACGTTATCTTTCCTGCGTTTATACTGATATCAAACGACGGGACAATGATGCGTCCGTCATAGCCGACTTTTAATTCTTTTGTAACGATTCCTTGTTTTACTTCACTCTGCATCATTATGACCTCATTAAAAGATATAGGAAATACGGGACGGAAAGCACGGAAACAATGATACCGGTAGGTATGTTTGCAAGCAAACTCCAACCGTGAACCAATATGTCCGCCGTCTGAACGATTATGGCCGCCACAATGCCGGAAGCCGGCAGAAGAAGCCGCGCGTCGGTGCCAACCAATCTTCTCGCGATGTGCGGACCGATAAGTCCGAGAAAGAAGAAGTTGCCGCCGAATGCCACAGACGCAGACGAAAGTGCAACCGCGCAAAATGCCATATAAACAAACTGGCGACTCACGTTGACGCCGAGTCCTTTGGCGATATCATATCCAAGATTGATGACATTCAGCGTTCTCGAGCTATAATATGTAAGACCGCCGAAGATAACAAGCCATATCGCAAAAACAATGATAAAGCGCCACTGCGTTCCCCAAAGCTCGCCCGACTGCCAGCGCTGTAAAAACTCAAGCTGGCTTTGGTCGAGTATGAACATCATAAACGTACTGACCGCACCGTATGCACTGCTCATCGCCACACCGGTCATGATAAGCCTGGTCGGGTTGAGCTGCTGACGCTTTTTTGTTCCGAGCAGGAATATGATTCCCGTTGAAACAAGTCCGCCTCCAAGCGCAAGAATCGGGAGCAAGATCGCGTTTGAGCTGTTTGATTTGACAAAAGCAACGTATATGGTTACAAGCAGTCCCGAACCGGCACTTACGCCAAGTGTTCCGGGAGAAGCCAGATTGTTATGAAGAAGATCCTGCATAACAACGCCCGACATGCCCATGCCGAGACCGACGAGAAACGCCAGGCAAAGCCGCGGCATACGATAGTCAAACAGTACCAGCTTCATTCGGTCCGTGCCGCCGCCGAACAACGTCGTAAAAACATCATTAACGGAAATGGTATACTGACCGACATTACAGCCGATCAGGAAAACGACTACCATCAAAACGAGAAGCACAATATTAATGAGCACTCCGCGTGCAAACACTCTTTTCTTTAAAGAAATATTTTTTTGCACCTTTTGCCTCCTTACGAATTGAACGTATCGCTTTTTTGGCGTCTGGACGTGAATATAAAGAACGGAACGCCGATGATCGTGAGCAGTATGCCTACCGGGAATTCCCTTCCCGGAATTATAAGTCTGGCGATAAGATCGACCAGCACAACAAGCACAGCCCCCATCGCCGCGCACGACGGAAGAACGAGCCGGTAGTCAGTACCGACAAAATATCTGACAATATGCGGAACCATAAGACCTACATAGCCTACAGGTCCGATGATGACCACAGCAACAGCCGACAGTACGAGCACCACTATCGTGCTGATGAATTTGATAAACTTTATGTTCGCGCCAAGACCTCTCGAAACCTCTTCGCCGAGGTTCATGACCGTAAGCACGCGCGAAATGAGAAGCGACGCAATAAAGCCCGCCAGAAAGAAGGGTGCGGCGATATGGATCTCGATCCATATCGTGTTCGCCGAGCTTCCTGCCGTATATTTCATCATTGCGCTCGACATGCCCATTTTCAAAACTATTCCTGACGTGACCGAGCTGAAGAGTGTGGATATCGCCATTCCGGCAAGTACCATACGGTCGGGCGTGATTCCGCGCTTGCCGACCATTGCCACACCGTATATAAGCAGTGTCGCGCCGGCAGCGCCGAGGCACGAATAGCCGATGATCTCAATTTTTGAAGCGGCAGGCAAAAACGCCATGATAAGCATGACCGCAAGCATTGAGCCGGAGCTGATACCCATAATACCCGAATCGGCCATCGGGTTTTTTGTATTGCCCTGCATTACCGCGCCTGATACCGCAAGCGAAACACCAACCATAATATCTGCCAAAAGACGCGGAATGCGCAGGTCGCGAATGATAACGTGACTTGCATTGCCCTCATCAAACTTAACCAGCGCATTCCAGATTTCAGAAAGTGTTATACTTTTAGCACCGAGTACGATAAAGGCAATAGAGAGAGCTAACAGCGCAAACATGCATACAAAGAACAATACCGCAAATTTTTTAACGTTGCTCATTGTTTTATTGACTTTACCCCCGGAGATACTCATGACTTATTTGCTCTCAATTACCTTTGCTTTTTCAAAAGCCTTGAGTATTCCGTCGTACTGTGCGTAAAGATAAAGGATATCTTTTTCAGCGTAAAGCATTGCGTCGATAATACCGACCTGATCGTTTTTAACGCAGTTAAGCATTTTCCACGCGGGATTCTCTGCAAGATCGTTGGGAACAGCAAGCTCAGTTCCGAACATAGCGGACATAATATCGGCATAGATCACAACGTCGGCTTCGTATTCGGGAAGCACCTCATAGCTGATCGGCGCAAAGGGGTTATCCTGAGTTTCAAGGAATTTGTCAACGATTTCAAGTCTCTTCATGCCGAGATCGTCATATATGATCTTGTTGAAGTACCAGAAATCTGTAGGAGGAACAGAAAGACCGTCCATATAGTAGAATACGGTAACTGTTTTTTCGGAAAGGTTCATGTCCGCAACCTTATCAAGAGCGGCCTGCTTGGTTTCTTTTGCGTAATCGATAAGTATCTTAGCGTTTTCTTCAAGGCCGAAGATCTCGCCAATATAGTTCAGACGCTCTGCAAAATCAAAGCTTTCGCGGTAAAGCGGAATTACGGGAGCGATCTTTTCAAGTTCCTTGATATTTTCCTCATCCATAAGCTGATTTACAAGGATGAGCTCGGGTTCATAGGACATGACTTCCTCAGCGTCAAAGGGCTGAGTGTAGTTGAGAAGCGCTACGCCCTCGAAGAAGCTCTTATAGCTTTCAACGGTCGAGCTGTCTGCAATAACGGCAGAAGGACGGAGACCGAAAGCAGCCAGGTCGCCGGCGCCGGAGATAGCAACGATCTTGCGGGTGTTCATGTTGTAAGTAACGGTATTGCCGTTAAGAGTGACGAAGGTGTTTTCCTTGGCTTCGGTGGGACGGGTGTCCTCAAGCACGGGAACGGTCTTGAACTGAGCCTTTTCGGGCTTGCTTTGTTCATTGTCATCGCCGTTTCCGCAAGCAGCGAAAGCCAATGCGCATGATACGCACATAAGTAAAGCCAACATCGCAGATATGACTTTTTTTGAAAATTTCATAATAATTTTCTCCTTAAAATTTGATTTTTATCCGATTAAAAAAGCGGTGAGCTTTTTATCGATAACCTGTTTTTTGCAAGGGACGATCATCTCAATGAAAAAAGAGATGTTCAAATCCCGTTTACATCTTGTTATAAGACGCTTAATATTATAGCACTAAAAAGGAATTTTGCAATAGTTATTTTTCATTTTCAGAGCTAATTCGCGCTATTTTTACGCGGTTCGGCAGAAAATCGCGCTATAGCTTGGCTTTTAGTTCAAAATATGCTATACGATGCATCTTTCACGTATTATAACGTGCTAAACCAAAGAGTTTTTCACTTCAAAATGCTTTGTTTTTGCTTTCAAAAGGATTGTCCGAAGAGAGCCTGCTATCGCTCATATGCATAGGCGTCCCGGCGAAAGTTAGCACCAGCTAACCCAGCACTTCAAAAAAAGCGGCCGCGTGTTAGCGGTGACTAACTTGCGTATAGTATATCACAACTACCGCGTTTAGTCAAGCGTAAAATCAAAAAAAACAAAAGCGGAAGATTTCTTTCCCGCTTTTGCATTCTTACAAGCTAATTAAACAATACTATCGAGTGAATAAAGCACACGGCCTTTGCGGCAATCATTAGAATGAATTACCTTGTTTGCAAGCGCTGTTTGAATAAGTGATTTTGCAGTATCTGTAACGCAAACATGATTTAAAGCTTCTTGTATGTTCATAAACACCACATCATCGTTTTCCGATAGATCGATGCGCGGCTCGCCCTCGACATAATCTGCCTTTAATACCATATACCACTCTCCGCTTTGGCAGCGGAGCGCTATCATTCCAAGCGGCTCGATCTTTACGCCTGTTTCTTCGAAAACTTCGCGTATCGCGGTATCTTCCGGAAGCTCTCCGTCTTTAACATAACCTCCGGGATTAAGATATTTTCCTTTTGCACTGCCGTAATTATGCCGCACGAGCAACACCTCTGTTCCTTTAAACACAATTATCCCGACAGATAAGCTGTAATTATCCATGATTATCCCCTTTCCAACCGTAGGTGATCGTCTTTCCTTTAAAATAAGTAAAAGCCGCTCGCCCATTATTATTCTTCAGATATTCGCTTACTTTTTTTGTTTTGCCAACGTAGTTTTCTGCCTCGCTTCGTGTCATACCGTGATTTATCAGTCTTTCAACCGCTTCATCGGAATTTGTGTACCACAAACTTTTCGAAGCGATAAAATCATTGATCTTTACGTCGTAATCCGTCTGTTCCGGACATATGAACGACACCTTGTCATTCATACGAATTGAAATGTCCGAAAGTCCAAACCCGCGCATAACATAAGCACTCCGCATTGCGGCAGCATAATCACGTTCGGAATTGGAGATCTCCGACCTCCAGTGCTTGATCGCTCCGCTATGATCGCACAACTCTCCGTAGTCCATTCCGTCAATATACAGACCGCTGCATTCAAGCTCTCTGTTTGTATCAATACATACAATAAGTCCGCCGTCAACAGCCGCCTCGATCATTTTACTTATAAAGGCTCTTGAATCGCCTATATGCCGTAAAACAGACTGACATATTACAATATCAAAACTGTTTTTGTAAGTGCTTTTTAAAAAATCGCATTTGATTATTTCGCCGTTTATGTTGTGCTTTTTTAGCAGCCTTTCCGCCTGAGCGGTCAGTGAGGAAGAGAAATCTACACCGGTATAACTACTGCCGACGGGTAAATAACTCATCAGCATAGGTGCAAAATATGCGCCGCCGCACCCGCAATCGAGAACACTGACCGATCTTTTAATCTTCCACACATCACGGATAAGAAATTCCAAATAGTCACTGTTCCAGCTTTCATTTCTCGAGCGCATAATATATTCCGAATGC